>DATMEZ010000169.1:0-4190 GCA_035556415.1 Povalibacter sp. | reverse complement strand
ATCGGCGGCCGCGGGCCGTCGAAGGGCAGTCTCGATCCGACCCGGCTCTCGGGTGCGGCAGCGGTCGCGGTCGATCCCGAGCACAACGAAGCCTACATCGCCGACGGCTACGGCAATCACCGCGTCATCGTGTTCGATGCCGACACCGGCAAGTTCAAGCGCCAGTGGGGTGCTTACGGCAAGCCGCCCACCGACGAGAAGCTGCCGCCCTACGATCCCAAGGAGCCGCCGGCGCAGCAGTTCCGCATCGTGCATTGCGTGCGCATCGCCAGCGACGGACTGGTGTACGTCTGCGATCGCCTGAACGATCGCGTGCAGGTGTTCAAGCGCGACGGCACCTTCGTCACCGAGTTCATCTATGCCAAGAACACCCGGGTGTCCGGCTCGGTCGGCAACGTCACGTTCTGGCCGGATGCCACCCAGAGCATGATGGCGATCAACGATCCGGGCAATTTCCAGACCGTGTTCGTGCGCCGCGACACCGGCGAGGAGCTCAGCCGGTTCGGCCACTTCGGCACCTATGCCGGCGAGTATCACCGCAATCACCAGATGGAGCTCGACTCGCGCGGCTATCTCTATACGTCCGAGGACTTCCGGGTGCAGAGATTCAAGATCGTCAACGGCGTGCAGCCCAAGCCGCGCAACTGAACTGAACCGCGCCCCGACGCACGCCCTTTCACATCGCAATCTCCCGGAAACAGAACAGACATGGATCTACTCGTTATCGCGATCTACATGTGCGCCATGATCGGCATCGGCTGGTACTCCAAACGCCGGGCGCAGACCGAGTCGGATTTCCTGGTCGCCGGGCGGCGGCTCGGCCCGATGCTGTACGCCGGTACGATGGCGGCGCTGGTCATGGGCGGCGGCGCGACCGTCGGCGGCGTCGGGCTCGGCTACCAGTTCGGCATCTCGGGGATGTGGCTGGTGTTCAACATGGCCTTCGGCGTGCTGCTGATCAGCGTGGTGTTCGCGGCCCGCATCAACCGGCTGCGGGTGTACACGGTCAGCCAGATGCTGGAGCTGCGCTACGGCCCGGGCTCGAGCGTGATTTCCGGCATCGTGATGTTCAGCTACACGCTGATGATCTCCGTCACTTCCACCATTGCGTACGGCTCGATCTTCGCGGTGCTGTTCGATTTCGGCAAAGTGCCGGCGATCCTGCTCGGCGGCGGTGTCGTGGTGTGCTACTCGGTGCTGGGCGGCATGTGGTCGATCACGTTGACCGACTTCGTTCAGTTCCTGATCAAGACGGTCGGCATGTTCGCGATCCTGCTGCCATTGGCGCTGATGCGCGCCGGCGGGTTCGAAGGCCTGCACGCCAACCTGCCGCAGACGGCGTTCTCGCTGACGCATATCGGTGTCGGCACCATCTTCACGTACTTCTTCCTGTACGTGTTCACCATGGTCATCGGCCAGGATCTGTGGCAGCGGGTGTTTACCGCCCGCAGCGACCGGGTCGCGAAGTGGGCCGGCACGGTGGCGGCAGGTTATGGTTTCTGCTACGCGCTTGCCGGTGCGCTCATCGGCATGTCGGCCAAGGTGCTGTTGCCTGAAATCGCCGACCGCGACGATGTCTATACGGAAGTCGTCCGTCATGTCCTGCCGGCCGGTCTGGCGGGTCTCGTAGTGGCTGGCGCGCTGGCAGCGATCATGTCCACGTCCAGCGGCGCGCTCATCGCCACCGCGACCGTTGCCAAGGAGGACATCATCAATGTCCTGCGCAAGCACCATGTGGGCGCGAGCGCCGATCAGCAACACGACGAGGTGCGCAACACTCGCTGGTACATCCTGGGTTTCGGCATGCTGATGATCGCCATCGCCTGCGCGTTGAAGGACGTGGTGGCCGGCCTCACCATCGCCAGCGCCATTCTCGTCGGCGGTCTGCTGGTTCCCATCCTGGGCGGCATGTTCTGGCAACGCGGCACTTCCAGAGGCGCGCTGGCGAGCATCTTCGTCGGCACCGTGCTGACGCTCGGTTCCATGACCGTGATGGGCGACATCTACGCGAACACGCCCATCTTCGCCGGACTGACGGGCAGCTTGATTACATTCGTCGTGGTCAGCCTGCTCGACACCCCGACCCCGGCCGCCGTCCTGCGGGAGTGGAACCGTCGGTCCAGCCCGTCACAGGCGCCGGAGAAAGCAGAGATACCGGTCACTACACAGGAAGGGAGCTTTTGAACATGCGCACGACGCTGAACGTTCTGGTGGGTTCGATGCTGTCGGTCTTCGGTCTGGTTGGCGCGCAGACGGCCAGCGCCGCTGATTCGCCGTCCATGACTTTCTTCGTCACCAGTGTGAGCCCCGGATTCGGCGGCGATCTGGGCGGCCTTGAGGGTGCGGACAAGCATTGCCAGCAGCTGGCGGCTTCGACCGAGCTGCCCGCGGTCACTTCGAAAACCTGGCACGCCTATCTCAGCGCCAGTGCCGCCGATGGCAAACCTGCCGTCAATGCACGCGACCGCATCGGCAAGGGACCGTGGCACAACGCCAAGGGCGCCCTGATCGCCAACAATGTCGCCGAGTTGCATGGCGACACCCTGGAAACTGCGCGGCCCGGCAATCACATCAACGTGGCGACGGCGCTCGATGAGGACGGCAAGCGGATCAATTTCTCCGGCGGCCCCATCAGCCCGCTGATGCACGACATCCTGACGGGCAGCAAGCCTGACGGGACGGCGTACACCGACGGCGCCGATCACACCTGCAAGAACTGGACGAGCAGCAGAGACGGCAGTGCGCAGATCGGTCATCACGATCGCGCCGGCTCCAGCAGCTCATGGAATTCGGCGCACGAGACACTCGGTTGCAGCCCCGGCCTGATGCAGAAGTGGGGTGGCGGCGGACTGCTCTATTGCTTCGCCATCAACTGAGAGGCGAGTCGTAGACGCGGGCTGCGCAAGCCAGCGAGCGGCGACTGGCGCCGTGTTGCGCAGCACGCGGTCGCCTGTCTTCTGCTCAAGCGTGATCACCGTAGCGATCCGGCGGTGTATGACCCGGCGTGCCTGTCGCGGTTTCTCGCGGCAGGCACGATCGTGCCGGATGCGACCGTCAGGTTGATTTGGGCCCGAGAAAACCGGGCAGTGCGGCCGCCTGCTTCACCCAGCTCGCCAGCTGCTGCTCGTCGAACTCGTCGTTTTCACGGATATCGAGATAGCGCGTGTTCGGGTCCTTGCTGGGCCCGGGTGGCAGCGGCTGCAGCGATCTGCCCTGGAAGAAGGTCAGCTTCACGTAATGCGTGAAGACGTGGAAGGACACGCACCAGCCCCGGCCCGCGACGCCATAAAAGGGGGAATTCCACTTCACGGCCTTGCGCACGTCAGGAAGAGTGCGCGTGATCAGTGCGTCCAACCGCTTGCCGACATCGCGCTTCCAGCCTGGCATCGCAGCGATGTACGCCTGCACCGGCGCGTCGCCGTCTCCCATCGCAATTTGCGGGTTGCCGCCGGAGAGCAGGACGACTTTCCCGCTCTTCTGCATCTTGGTCGGCTGGGTCGGCTTCGCGCGTGACTTGGTTTTCGAGGTGCCCTTGCTTGCAGATCCAGCGGCCTTGCGTGATTTGCTTGCGCGTGACGTGCTCTTGTTGGTCTGCATCCGGCTAGCCTCGCTTTGACGCGGCATTCCGGGCCACGGCCGCCTTGATGAGTGCCTTGAACGCGCGCGCATCGACCGATTCACCTTCGGGAATGTCGATGGCCCTTCGCGTGTTGCCGTCCAGGCTGGCATTGAAGAGCCGCGACGGGTCCGCAAGGCTGGCGCCCTGGGCGAACGTGAGTTTCACGGCTTTCTTGTACTTCTCGCCGGTGCAGACGATTCCGTGGTGCGACCAGACCGGCACGCCCGCCATCGCATTCGACGGCTTGCGCCATTTGCGCTCTTCGATCATCTCGGGATCGGCTTCGAGGATCAGCACGCGCATGCGAGCCAGGGTCTCGTCGCGCCAATCCTTCAGGTTGCTCGGACGGGAGGCAGGTTTCGCTGGGGTCCCGGCCTTCTTGGCAGCGGACTTGCGTGCGCTATCTACGCCGACGGTGCGTTTGATTCCTGGCTTCGCCTTGGCTGTTGCATCGGCTCGCTTCATGGGTCGTTCTCTTTTCCAATGTCCCGGTACGGCAATTCCATGAACGAGGTTGGGGGGTGAATGTGCCGCCGACTTCAATCGGCTCGCGCCAGAACCTGTTCGAGCT
>DATMEZ010000168.1:0-3632 GCA_035556415.1 Povalibacter sp. | reverse complement strand
GCCCGTGAACGCGCTCTCGCACGCAGTACGCGAAGGCGTCGTGCAGGGCATGCAGCAGGCGATCGAGAACCCCGCCGTGAAGGCCGTGGTGCTGATTTGCGAGGGCCGCACCTTCATCGCCGGTGCCGACATCACCGAGTTCAGCAAGCCGCTCAAGGACCCCAGCCTGCTCGATACCGAAAACTCGGTGGAGCATTCGTCCAAGCCGGTCATTGCAGCGATCCACGGCACCGCGCTCGGCGGTGGCTTCGAACTCGCGCTGTGCTGCCACTATCGCGTTGCGGTTCCGTCCGCAAAGTTCGGACTGCCTGAAGTTCACCTGGGCCTGCTGCCCGGCGCCGGCGGCACGCAGCGTCTGCCGCGTGTCGTGGGCCCGCAAGCAGCGCTCGAAATGATGCTCGGCGGCAAGCACGTCGACGCCAAGTTCGCGCTGTCCAACGGAATCGTCGACGAGTTGGTGCCGGAAGGCGAGTTGCAGAGCGCCGCCGTGGCCTACGCCAGACAGGTGGTGGCGGAAAAACGGCCGCTGAAGAAGGTGCGCGACCTGAACGACAAGGTCGTTGCCGCACGCGGCAAATCACAGATTTTCGAGGAAGCCCGCAAGGCCAACGCACGCAAGTTCCGCGGCTACATTGCTCCCGAATACATCATCCGCTGCGTCGAAGCCGCGGTGAACCTGCCGTTCGAAGAAGGCATCGCGTTCGAACGCAAGCTGTTCAACGAGCTGATGCAGGGCGCGCAATCCGCAGCACAGCGCTACGTGTTCTTCTCCGAACGCCAGGTGTGGAAGATTCCGGATCTCGCCAACGACACCCCGCTCGTTGCGATCAAGAAAGTGGGCGTGGTCGGCGCCGGCACCATGGGCGGCGGCATTTCCATGAACTTCGCCAACGTCGGCATTCCGGTCACCCTCGTCGAGACCCGGCAGGAAGCGCTGGAGCGCGGCCTGGGCGTGATCCGCAAGAATTACGAGCGCAGCACCAAGAGCGGCAAGCTCACCATGGCGGACGTGGACAAGCGCATGGCGCTGCTCAAGGGCACGCTCGATCTCGAAGAGCTGGCCGACTGCGATCTGGTGATCGAAGCCGTGTTCGAGAACATGGAGGTGAAGCAGGGGGTCTTCGCCAAGCTCGACCGCATCGTCAAGCAGGGCGCGATCCTGGCGAGCAACACGTCCTATCTCGATCTCAATCAGATCGCCGCCGCCACGCAGCGGCCCGAGTCCGTCATCGGCCTGCACTTCTTCTCGCCGGCCAACGTGATGCGCCTGCTGGAAGTGGTGCGCGGCGCCAAGACTTCGAATTCAGCAATCGCCACCGCGATGCAGCTGGCAAAGAAGATCGGCAAGATCGCTGCGCTGGTGGGCGTGTGCCCCGGCTTCGTCGGCAACCGCATCCTGTTCGCGCGCCAGAACCAGGCCAACGCGATGCTGCTGGAAGGCGCTCTGCCCTGGGACATCGACCGCGTGATCTACGACTTCGGCTTGCCGATGGGGCCGTTCGCCATGGCGGACCTGGCGGGCCTGGACCTGGGCTGGGTGAAGGAAAAATCCACCAGCTCCACCATCCGCGAAGTGCTGTGCGAGAAGGACCGCCGCGGCCAGAAGACCGGCGCCGGCTTCTACGATTACGACGAGCAGCGCAACGCCAGGCCGTCCCCGGTGACCGAGCAGATCGTCAAGGACTTCGCCGCGCGCAGCGGCAATCCGCAGCGCAAGATCTCCGACGAGGAGATCCTGGAGCGCTGCATCTACGCGCAGATCAACGAAGGCGCGAAGATCCTCGAGGAAGGCATCGCCATCCGTCCCTCCGACATCGACATCGTCTGGATCAACGGCTACGGGTGGCCAGCCTATCGCGGCGGCCCGATGTTCTATGCCGACACCGTGGGGCTGCAGAAAGTGGTGGCGAAGCTGAAGGAGCACGCCCCCAAGCTCGGCAAGGATTTCACGATCTCTCCGCTCCTGGAGAAACTGGCAGCCGAGGGCAAGCGTTTCCAAGATTTGAAGTGAGGATTCCACATGCGTGAAGCAGTCATCGTCGCCACGGCGCGCACGCCGATCGGCAAGGCGTATCGCGGAGCGTTCAACGACACGCAGGGCCAGGAACTGGCCAGTCATGCGATTGCCCAGGCGGTAAAGCGTGCCGGGGTCGATCCGGCCGAGATCGAGGATGTCATCCTGGGCTGCGCCCTGCAGCAGGGCTCGACCGGCGGCAACGTCGCACGGCAGGCATTGCTGCGCGCCGGGTTGCCGGTCACGGTTCCGGGCATGAGCGTCGACCGCCTGTGTTCTTCGGGGCTGATGGCCATCGCCACCGCGGCCAAGCAGATCGTGCACGACGGCATGCAGATCGCGGTCGGCGGCGGCGTCGAATCCATCTCGCTGGTGCAGAACGACAAGATGAACCGCTTCCGCGCCGCCGATCCGTGGCTGGTCCAGCACCTGCCGCAGATCTACATGAGCATGATCGAGACCGCGGAAGTGGTCGCCGAACGCTACGGCATCAGCCGCGAGGCCCAGGACGAGTACGCATTGCAGTCGCAGCAGCGCACGGCGCAGGCGCAGGCCGAGGGCCGTTACGCCGCAGAGATCGCGCCGCTGCCTTCGATCATGACGGTCACCGACAAGGCCACCGGCGCGACCTCGCAGAAAGCAGTCACGCTCGAACTCGACGAAGGCAATCGCCCCAAGACCACGCTGGCGGACCTGCAGGCGCTCAAGCCGGTGTTCAAGGACGGCCAGCGCATCAAGGAAGGCCGCTTCATCACGGCAGGCAATGCCTCGCAGCTATCGGACGGCGCCGCCGCGCTGGTGCTGATGGAAGCCAGGGAAGCCGAAAAGCGCGGTTTGAAGCCGCTGGGCGCATACCGCGGCATGGCGGTCGCGGGCTGCGATCCGGACGAGATGGGCATCGGCCCGGTTTTCGCCGTCCCCAAGCTGCTGCAGAAACAGGGCCTGACGATGGACGACATCGGCCTGTGGGAGCTGAACGAGGCCTTCGCCAGCCAGGTGCTCTACATCCGCGACCGGCTCGGCATCCCGAACGACAAGCTCAACGTTTCCGGCGGCGCGATCTCCATCGGCCACCCGTACGGCATGTCGGGCGCGCGCATGACCGGGCACCTGCTCATCGAAGGCAAGCGGCGCGGCGTGAAATATGGCGTCGTCACGATGTGCGTCGGCGGCGGCATGGGCGCCGCGGGGCTGTTCGAGATCTTCTGAGCGGGAGCATCGCAGGGCGAGGCGCAACCCTCGCCCTGGGCCCCTGAAAGCGCCGACGCGCGCCGCCGGGGCCCACGGATTGCGGCAGAAAATGGCGTCGCTGGCGCAGCAGTCATGCAGCCACGGGGCTTGCGAGACAGACTCCAGCGGTATGTCCGCAGCGCTGTCATATCTTCCCCGAGTCCGATCGAGACCTTCACACCGATGTGCAAAGGCCGCTTCGGCCGTTACACTCCACGCCCGGCGGCCGCTGTGCCGCCTTTCTTTTCAGCATCTGTATTGGCGCGAGATCATGGCGACGGCAAGCGAGCGAATCGAGCATATCTACAATCAGGTCACCCAGCGCAATCCGGGCGAGACCGAATTCCACCAGGCCGTGCGCGAGGTTCTCGAAACCTTGGGGCCGGTG
>DATMEZ010000167.1:0-12787 GCA_035556415.1 Povalibacter sp. | reverse complement strand
TGGCACGCCGGGCTGGAAGCCATGTACAACACCAAGCAGGACGACGTGATCCGCAACGAGTTGCCCACCGACGGCTTCACCATGCTGGATGCGGACGTGAGCTATCGACTGCCGTT
Organism: Povalibacter sp.; assembly: GCA_035556415.1. Lineage (GTDB taxonomy): Bacteria > Pseudomonadota > Gammaproteobacteria > Steroidobacterales > Steroidobacteraceae > Steroidobacter. Next base: position 12,671 of record DATMEZ010000167.1, on the reverse strand, counting down.
GGGTAGCAAGCACCTGCTGCTGTTCGCGCGCGGCAGCAACTTGCTGGACAAGGACGCGCGGCTCGCAACCTCCCCGCTCAAGGACATCGCGCCACTGCCTGGCCGTTCCTTCCACATTGGAGCGCGCGCGGAGTTCTGAGGCTTCCCGGCGTAGTCGGAGATCTGGAGGAATAGTTCCTCCAACTTCAGCCCTGCCGGGAACTTGGGGGCCCGTAATTTCGGGATCGCATCCGAATAACTCGACAGAGCGCCAAGTTAAGGCACACCCAGCCCACTGAAGGGCGGTCAATATGGACCGCCCGCCCTGCCCGAACCGGGCAGCGGCTGTTCCCACAACCAACACCAATAGAACCATGCGCTATGCAGGCAAGGATGCATCGCGGCGCTGCTACGTGACCCGACGGTCGTCGGGCGCATGCTGCATGCGCTCTATACGTAACTTACGTATACTCTCATGAAAGCGGTTTTCGTCGAGCTGCCGGCTTTCGAGCGGCATCGTCAGGATTACTTCGATGACGACGGCTTCCGGCGGCTGCAAGACACGCTGATGGCCAATCCGCAGGCGGGTGACCCGATCGAAGGAACTGGCGGACTCCGGAAACTGCGCTTCGCAGATCCCCGGCGGTCCAAAGGCAAACGCGGCGGACTACGAGTGATCTACTACTACTGGACGGGCGCAGCCGAGTTCTGGCTGTTCACGTTGTACGGCAAGGACGAAATGTCCGATCTGACACCGAAACAACGGGTGGCCTTGAAGCAGCTCGTGAAAGAGGAGCTGAAAGTGAGGAACGTTACGTGAAAAAGAAGCGTGATCTGTTTGCCGAGTTGTCGGAAGGCTTCGACGCGCTTGCCGGACAACGCGCTGGCAAGCGCACCCTGCACACCCACACGGTAAAGGTCAAACCTGCCCCGAAGATCTCACCTCGCGAACTGGCCAGGCTGCGCAAGGAAATGAATCTGTCGCGCGGGCTGTTCGCTGGCTATTTGCGCACCAACGTGCGAACACTCGAAAACTGGGAACAGGGCCGGGCCAAACCCAATGCTCAGGCTGCATTGCTCATTCGCCTGGTACAGCGGTACCCGGATACCGTGTCCCGGCTGGCGGAGATTTGAGGGCTATCCGGCGGCCGGCACGCGAGCAGGAAACAGCCGCCGCTCAGAGAATCACGTCGCGCGTGGTGTCCGGCTGTTGCGGATCGTGCGGCTGCGAGCTGAACGACACGACCAGCATCGAGGACTGGCCGGTGTTCTGAAACGCGTGGGTCACGCCGGGCGGAAACGTGAAACGCCAGGCCTCGTCCGCCGGGACGTCCACGGTGGTGATCTCCTCTTCCTCTCGATAGCGCACTCGCGCCGGTCCGACGACGGTCGTCACTTCGTGCGCGACCGTGTGGAAATGATTGCCGCGTATGTGCCCCGGATGCGTGGTCACGACATGCACGTTGCGCCGATCGGCCAGTCCGGCCGCATCCAGCGGCTCGAAAACCTGGCCGCGCGCATCGGCAGCGCGCGGCAGAACATCGATGGTGACTCGACCCGTCATCTGTCCTGCTCCCAATGAAACTTGTGCAACAGGCGATGCACCAACGGCGCCGCCATGAGGCCGGCAGTTACGATGAAGACCAGCCCGGCGTACAGCGCATAACAACCAGCAAACAGCTTTCCGCCGTCGGTTCGCGGCGAGTCCACCGGTCCCATGCCGCCCAGCAGCATCGCCGCATTCAGGAATCCGTCACGCCATTTCAGCCCTTCGAAATACGCATAGCCGAGCATGCCGATGCCGATCGAGAAGGCCAACAGGCACAGGGTAACGGCCAGATGACGCAGCATCCGCCGCACGAAGAGCCGCCGCGACAGCGGCGGATGTCTGCGAGACTCGTACACGGCAGCACCTGCTCAACGATTTGCGTATACGGCGGCGCTCAGCGCACCACCGGCATCTCGATGAAGCTGGCCTGGGCGCCGCTGCGATAGACCCGCTGCGTCGCCTTCTTGTAGTCGCCCGGCTTGGCGAAAAAGATGTTGTCGACGTAGGTCTGCGGATTGCGGTCGTACAGCGGGAACCAGCTCGACTGGATCTGCACCATGACGCGATGCCCCGGCAGGAACACGTGGTTCGCATCCGGCAGTGCGAAGCGGTACTGCTGCACCTTGCCGGCGGGAATGGGCTCGGGCTTCTCCAGGCTGTTGCGGTAGCGCCCGCGGAAGATGTCCATGGCGATGCCGAGCTGGTAACCGCTCATCAGCGGCTGCGACGCCACTTCGGATGGATACACGTCGATCAGCTTCACCACCCAGTCGCTGTCGCTGCCGCTGGTGGATGCGAACAGATTGACCAGCGGCTGGCCGCTGATCTGCAGCGGACGATCGAGCACTTCGGAGACGTAGGTCAGCACGTCGGTGCGATCCGCCACTGCGCGCTGATCGCTCACCAGCCAGCGCCGCCAGGCGTCGCCGTCGGCGAAGCTCACCGGTCGGGGCATGTAGGGAACCGGTTTGGCGGGATCGGAAACGTACTCGTCGAACGCCGCGGCACCTTTCGCAGCTGCCTGCGCCGGCGTCTCGAAGCCCAACCCGAAGCCTGCCCGCAAATACAGGCGCTGCGAAGTCGAGGCGCAATCCTTCTCGCAAGAGACCGGCCAGTGCTGCAGCCGCTGCCACACATCCGCGCCAGTCTTGTAGACGAACACCGGCGGCGTATCCGCCTTGCGGCCGTCGTCGAGCAGGTACTGATCGAGAAACGGCTGCATCACGTCGCGACGGAATTCGAGCGCGGTATCGCCGGCGAACTGCAACTGCCCGAGACCGCGACCTTCGTAGTTCACGCCGCTGTGCCGCCACGGTCCAAGCACCAGGAAATTCTTGTCGTTGGCCGTGTCCTTGGGCTCGGTGGCACGGTATGTCGCCAGAGCGCCGTACATGTCTTCCTGGTCCCACAGCGACGCGACGTACATGGTCGGCGTCTTCAGCGGCTGCGCCGCCAGGATGCGGTCGAGCGCCTGTTCCTGCCAGTACGAGTCGTAGGCAGGATGTCCGGAAAGCTTCTGGAAGAACGGCAGCGCGTCGACGCCGAAACGGCGCGCAGCGTCGCCAGCCGAGCCGGTGTCGCGGAACAGTTCGTAGTCGTCGTACACGCCGCGCGCGATCGGATCGCCCATGCTCTTGGCCGTGGTCTGACCTTGTATGTAGTCGAAGTTGGTCTGGCGGAACGCGCCGTTGTGGAACCAGTCGTCGCCGCGCCAGCCGTCCACCATCGGGCTCATCGGCACCGCCGCCTTCAGCGCCGGATGCGGATTGACCAGTGCCATCAGCACGGTGAAACCCTCGTAGGAGGAACCGATCATGCCGACGCGGCCATTGCTCTCGGGCACGTTGTGGATCAGCCATTCGATGGTGTCGTAGGCGTCGGTCGAGTGATCCACCGGGGTGTCATTCAACGGCCCACGCAGCGGCCGGGTCATCACGTAGTCGCCTTCGGAGCCGTCCTTGCCGCGCACGTCCTGGAACACGCGGATGTAGCCCTTGGCGACGAACACCTCATCGCCCATCGGCAGGATGGACAGCATGTGGGTGCTGGACATGCGCTCGGCGCGCTTGGACGCGTTGTACGGCGTGCGGGTCAGGATGATCGGCGCGTGACTCGCACCCTTGGGCACGACGATGACAGTATGCAGCTTCGCGCCGTCACGCATCGGGATCATGACGTCGCGCTTGTCGTAATCGTTCGGCGCCGTCGGCCGTGCGAAGTGAGCGGGAATGTCCGGCGTCATGGGCAAGACGGCGGGCGGCGCATCGGCCCAGGTCCCGCAGCAAGCCAGCATCGAGGCCACCACGCATCCACGGATCAAGGCGTTCTTCTTCATGGAACACTCCCTTACTTCGAGCGGCGAGGCGATGCATGATGCACGCCACGCCGCCCGTACGGAAGTGAGTTTGCGATCGCTGGACGCTCAGTAGCGATAAATGGCCGTGACACCGACAGTCCGTGGTCGCACCGTCACATTCGAGTACAACGGCGAGCTGGAAGTCGAGTGGCTGCGAAACAGCTGCGGGTGCTCGTCGGTGGCGTTGTCCACGAACAATGCGATGTCTGCGTCCCCGAGCCGCACGCCCAGCTTCAACGACAGGTCGCTCACGTCCGGCGTGCCCGGCAGCGTCGCGTCGTAGCTGCCGTTGACGGGATTCTGCCAGGGCAGATCGTCGTCCAGGCCGGCGCGGTAGTCGTAGTTGAGACGGAAATACGCCTCGCGCGTCAGCATCTCGAAATCCCATTCGCCGGTGAACGAAACCGTCCAGGGATTGACCACGATGCGATCGCCCTTGGAGACCACCGCCTTGGTGCCGAGCGGCGGCGGCGTGGCGGCGCCGGAGGGCGCGAACACGGTCTCGTCGTACTTCGCATCGATGTAACCGATCGCCAGTCCCAGCGTCAGCGGATCGACCGGCCGCGCCTGCAACGCCAGCTCGAAGCCGCGGCTGGTCGCCGAGCCCGCGTTGGTGTTGAAGGTGAAACCACAGTGCGGCAGGTTGTAGCCGAACTGGATGTCGCTCCACTCGATCACGTAGGCGCTGGCATCCAGCTGCAGTCGTCCGCCGAGCATGCGCGACTTGCCGCCGACCTCGTAGGACCACACCGTGTCATCCTCGAACAGGGACGGCCGGTTGGTCAGGCCCATGTCGCCGAGGTCGGTACCCGGAATCGGCGCGCCCGTGGTCGAGACGCCGCAGGCGGAGGCCACCGGATTGTTGTAACCGCCGCTGCGAAAACCTTTGGCCGCGTTGGCATACAGCAAGGTGTCGTCGCTGGCCTGGTAGGAGATCGCGAACTTCGGCGTCACCGGATCGGCCGACTTGGTGCCGCTGTCATCCGCCACCGGCCCGACGATGGGTCCGGCGTAAACGGCGTGGATGCTGAAATCGGTCTGCGCGTAACGCACCCCGGCGGTGAGCTTGAGCTTGTCGGCGAGCTTGTAGTCGACCTGGCCGAAGAAGGCCAGCTGCTTGTCGACGGTATCGATGGGATCGATCTTCACGGTGTAGCGCCCTTCGTAGAGCCCGCCCGGAAACACATCGTCGAAATTCTCACCCGTGTTCTCGAAGAACAGATCCGGCAGGAACAAGTCCTCGACCCGCTCGTGGTGGTGCTGCTTGGCGCGCTGATAGAACGCGCCGACCAGCCACGTGAATCTCGCATCCTGATCCTGCGATTGCAGGCGCAGCTCCTGAGTGAAGCTCTTCTGCGAAGTGTCGTTGTACGAGGGCGCGTACATGCCCGGCGGGAAATAGGGATTGCCGGTCCACACCGCCGCTTCGAAGCTCGACAGGTCGCTGACGTTGTCCTGCGTGCGGTCGTAGTAGGACGTGTTGGAAGTGAGCAGCACCGGCCCGAAATCCCAGTCGACCTTCAACGCCGGCAGCGAGAAGCGTTCGCTGGTCTTGTTCGCCAGCAGCACGCCGCGATTGAACTCGTGCCTGCCGGGATTGGAGAACGCCTCCCAGTACACCGAGGAGTCGTTGAAATACTGGTCCTGGTAATAGAACGACGGCGTGATGGTCACGTTCTCGGTGGGCTTGTACGCCAGCGCCGCACGGAACACTTTGGTGTCGGCCCAGTTGGAGTCCTTCTCCAGGTAGTTGCCGGTGCGGAAGTCGATGCGGTTCACGTAGCCGCCGTCATGGCGATACGAACCGCTGATCCGCAGACCGAGCTTGTCCTGCACCAGCGGCGCATTGAAGGCGGCGCCTGCCTCGTAATTGGGCGTGCCGCCGGCAGTGAAGGATGCATCGGCACGGGCGTAGCTGGCGTACTTCTGCGTGCTGGGCTGCGGCGTGATGAAACGCACCGTGCCGCCTTCCGAGCCTGCACCGAACAAAGTGCCCTGCGGACCGCGCAGCACTTCCACCCGCTCCAGATCGAAGATGGCAGGAAAGGCGCTGCTGCCGATACCGCCAACCACCGCGCGCGATTGAATCGGCGTGTCATCGATGTAGATGCCAGTGGCGCCGGAGCCGGCGTCGGAACTGATACCGCGAATGGAAATGTCGGCAACCGCACTGCTGGCGTTTTGAATACGGTTGAACGAGACGCCGGGAGTCAGGCGGGCGATGTCGTCCACGGTGCGCACGTCACGCTCGTCGAGTGCTTTCTGCGTGTAGGCGCTGACGCTGATCGGCACTTTGCTGAGATTCTCCTCGCGGCGCGCCGCCGTGACCACGACCTCTTCGAGCCCGCCGGCCGCCGGGCCGGTGTTTTCCTGCGCGTAGACTGCCCCTGAAAGGATCTGCAGGACCGCTGCGGACAGCAGCAAGGACGAGATTCGTCTCGAGTCGCTCATGCCTTCCCCCTTGTTGGCACTGTTGAGTTGTTCGCCGAACGGCGCTGCGAGCTGCAAGGCTTTGCGAGCCGCAGGGCTTGCGCAAAAAACTAGTCACCGGGGCGCGACGCCGCCCAACTCACAGCGAACAAAACAGCGACTGTGGAGCGCACTTCGCAGGCCCCCATTGCACGACCGCGTGGAAAGCGGGAATCTTGCATGCCCGCATCGCATGTCAGTCACGAGCAACAAAATGAAAGCAATGACCGCGCTGTCCGCGCTCACCCTCGGCGCCCTCGCCGCTTGTGGCGACGCGCCCGCACCAAGCCCGCAACCGCAGCTGCAGAGCGAGGCCGAAGCCCCGAAGCTCCCGGCCAACGGCGCATTCGTCGGCAGAGTCTGGGTGTCGGCGACGCCGGGCGCGGCACTGGGAACCATCCTGGTGTTCCTGCCCGACGGCACCTTGTTGATGGATTCCTGTTTCGAGACCTTCCGGCTCTCGAAATGGGGGGTGGCCGGCGACCATCTGCGCTGGCTGGAAGACACCATCCCGATCGAGGCGGCGGTGTCAGTGCATGGCAGGGATGAACTGCGCCTGGAGGTGGCAGGTCAGGACGAGGAGCAGGTCTATATCTCGGCCTCCGTGCCGTACGTCTGCCCTGACATGCCGCGCTGAAACGCCGGCGCCGCAGCAGCTGGCGCAAGGCCGGCGTGCTGCGGCGCTCAAGCCGCGACTGCAGACGCGATGGCGAATCGCGGGTGGCCGATCAACGGGTCGCGACGGCAACGGCCGCGGTGGCCATCGCCACACCCGAACTCCGGTTGAGATTGCGGATGGCGCGTGGGCTCCTGAAGAATCGGCGAGCACGCGCCGCAGCCACCGCATAGGCGCCGAGCACCACTGGCAGCACGACAACGATCACCGCGACGATCTCGAGGAAGCCGACCAGGTTCAGTTTCTCCAGGCTGACCACGGTCGGCAGCAAGGCCAGGAAAAAGATCATGGTCTTGGGGTTCGCCAAGGTCAGCGCCAGGCTGCCGAGAAACAGCTGCGAGGGCCGGTCGCCCTGCTCCACCTTGCGTGCTTCCTCGCTTTGCTCATCCATGGCCTTGGGCGCGCTGGTCCACAGCCGATAGGCGAGATACAGCAGATACGCCACGCCGGCATATTTCACGGCAACGAACACCGCGTAGGCCGACTGCGCCAGTGCGGCGAGTCCGGTGGCTGCGAAGGTAAACCAGATCAGATCGCCGACCAGGAAGCCGGCAACGAATGCCGTCGCGCCGCGAGTACCCCGCGACAGCGAGCGGGCGATGATGGCAGCGACGCCCGGCCCGGGCGAAGCGACGGCCAGAAAATAAACCGCGGCAAATATCCACAAGCCATAGAGCGACATGCGACCCTCCCTTACGGTGCACCGTTTCCCGATTTCTTGCGCGGCTCGAGCCGCACGCCAATGTGCGACCGGTTGCTGCGCTTCGCCAGTTCGACCTGGCGCTGACGCTCGCGCAGACCGGCCTTCTTGGCCTCGGACTTCAGATCGTAACAAGCGGGGCAGCTCACCCCTTCGACGAACTGCGGCGAAGCCTTCTGCAGCGGGCCAATCGGATTGCGGCAGGAGCGGCACAGTTCATGCTGCCCCGGCGCCAGACCCGGCCCAACCGCCACGCGCTCGTCGAATACGAAGCACTCTCCCTGCCAGCGGTTCTCCTGCGGCGGCATGGTCTCCAGGTATTTCAGGATGCCACCCTGCAGGTGATACACCTCGTCGAAGCCCTGCGAGCGCAGATAGGCGGTCGATTTCTCGCAGCGGATGCCGCCGGTGCAGAACATGGCCACTTTCGCTTTGCCGCGCAGCGCGGTTTCCTGCTGCACCCATTGCGGCAGCTCGCGAAAGCTGCGGGTCTTCGGGTTGAGCGCGCCCGGAAAAGTGCCGAGCGCCACCTCGTAATCGTTGCGCACGTCGACCACCACCACTTCCGGGTCGTCGAGCAGCCGGTTCCAGTCCTGCGGCTTCACGTAGGTGCCGGCCATCTGCGCCGGATTCACGTCGGGCACCCCCATCGTGACGATCTCGCGCTTCAGGCGCACTTTCATCCGGTAGAACGGCTGGCGCACGGCGCCGGATTCCTTGTGCTCGAGGCTCGCCAGGCGCGGATCCTGGCGCAGCCAGCCCAGCACGGCGTGCACGTCGGCCGGTTCGCCGGCGATGGTGCCGTTGATGCCTTCGGCCGCCAGCAGAATGGTGCCCTTGACCGCCCGCTCCTCGCAGAGTGCGGCAAGCGGCGCCCTGAGCGCCGCGAAATCCGGCAGCTCGACGAACTTGTAGAAGGCGGCAGTCAGCAGGGTGCTCATGAGGGGGCGCAAGTATAGATCAGCGGATTTGAAAGCAAGAATCGGAGTGCCCCGGGGCGGCCACGGGCGCACCCTGCGCTCACCCTGAAAGCCCAGCCGCCGGGCCGGTCGTTCGGGAAAGCCTCGGCCCACCGCTCACTCACCTTGTCGCCCCGGGAGAAGCCGTCATGATGTATCCCACCGAACGCCGGCCCGAACACCGCCGGCCGCAACGGGTCTCGAATCCCATGAACACCACGCCACCCGTCTTCGATACCGACGAATCCCGCTGGGCCGCGGTCGCCCGGCGCGACCGCGCCGCCGACGGTCAGTTCTACTACTCGGTCAGCACCACCGGCGTCTATTGCCGCCCTTCCTGCGCCGCCCGCCTGGCCCTTCGTCAGAACGTCAGCTTTCACACTACGCAGGAGGAGGCCCGCCAGGCCGGCTTCCGGCCGTGCCGGCGTTGCAAGCCGGACCAGCCCTCGCTGGTCGAGCAATACGCCGCCAAGGTCGCCGAAGCGTGCCGGCTGATCGAAACCTGCGAGCAGGCGCCGTCGCTGGCCGCCCTGGCGCGGGCCGCCGGTCTGAGCAGCTATCACTTCCACCGCATTTTCAAGGCGGTCACCGGCGTCACGCCCAAGGCGTATGCCAGTGCCCATCGCAATCAACGAACCCGCGAGCAGCTGATGAACACCGATACCGTGACCGAAGCCATCTATGAAGGCGGCTTCAACTCCAACACCCGTTTCTACGCGCAGTCTTCCCAGCTCCTGGGGATGCAGCCCCGCGCCTTCCGCAAAGGTGGCGTCGACACGCAGATCCGTTTCGCCGTCGGCCAATGTTCGCTCGGTGCGATCCTGGTCGCCGCGACCGACAAGGGCGTGTGCGCGATTCTGTTCGGCGATGATCCGGACGCGCTGGTGCGCGATCTGCAGGATCGATTCGATCGCGCGCAGCTGATCGGCGGCGATGCCGAGTTCGAGCAGCTGGTGGCCAAGGTCGTGGGCTTCGTCGAGCATCCCTCGCTCGGCCTGGACCTGCCGCTGGACGTGCGTGGCACCGCCTTTCAGCAGCGTGTCTGGCAGGCACTGTGCGAAATTCCCGCCGGCTCGACCATGAGCTACACCGAAATCGCTGAACGCATTGGTGCGCCGAAGGCGGTGCGCGCGGTAGCCCAGGCGTGTGCGGCCAACGCAATCGCGGTGGCGATTCCGTGCCATCGTGTCGTACGCAATGACGGCAATCTCTCCGGCTATCGCTGGGGCGTCGAGCGCAAGCGCCAGCTGCTGGATCGCGAGCAAGCGGCATGAGATCGATCGCTGGATGTCGCGGGCTGCACGCATTGCCTGCGACATCCGGTCGATGGCGGCGCCCCAAGAGCGGCAAAGAGCACGACCGCTGCGATCCGGCACGGATTGCCTGATTCCGCCTGTGCGAGGCGGAATCAACCATCACCCGATGTTCACCTCGCCTCTCGTCAGCATCCGCCTGAAGCCGCGGCGCGTGGCCCGGATGCGTTGACACCCGCGGGATTTCGCGTACGGTTGCGCCGGTCGTCTACGGACCGATTCAGCCGAGCCATGCGCTTCGATCTCATCGATCTGAAACTGTTTCTGCATGTCGTTGAAGCCGGCAGCATCACTGCGGGCGCCGAGCGCATGCACCTGGCCGTCGCGGCCGCCAGCACGCGCATCCGCAACATGGAGCTGGAGCTTGGAACGCCGCTTCTGAACCGCGAGCGCCAGGGTGTGCACCCCACTCCCGCCGGACGTACGTTGGTGCATCACGCGCGTCTGCTGCTGCAGCAAGCGGAACGCATGCGCGGCGAGCTGAGCGAATATGCCGATGGTCTCAAGGGACACATCCGCCTGCATTCCAACACCAACGCGCTCACCGAATTCCTGCCGGAGCCGCTGAGCAACTTTCTGGCGGCGCATCCACAGGTCAACATCGACCTGGAAGAGCGGCTGAGCGACGAGATCGTGGCGGCCGTGGCCGATGGCAAGGCGGACATCGGCATCGTCGCGGGCACCGAGGACATGACCGGGCTGGAGGCATTCCCGTTCCGGGTCGATCGCTTCGTGCTGGTGACGGCGCCGACGCACGAACTGGCGCGTGCCAGCCGCCTGGCGTTCGCCGACGTGCTGGATTACGACTTCGTGGGCCTGGACCGGGCCAGCTCGCTGCAACGCTTCCTGTCCGACAAGGCCGAGCGCACCGGCCGCCGGCTCAAGCTGCGAGTGCAGCTGCGCAGCTTCGATGCCGTGTGTCGCCTGGTGGAGTGCAATGTCGGCATCGGTGTCGTGCCGGAGACGACAGTGGAGCGCAACTCGAAGGCGTTGACGCTGCACCGTATCGAGTTGACGGACGACTGGGCGCCGCGGCGGTTGAGCATCTGCGTGCGCAAGCTGAGCGATCTGCCGACCTATGCGCAGGAGCTGGTCAAGCACCTCACCGCACCCGCCGAAACACCGCTCGCTTCAGCCAGCGCGAGCTGACGTAGTAATCCACACACCGACCATCACGATCGCACCGCCGATCATCGCCTGCAGCGACAGCGGCTCGTTCAGCATGACCATGCCGGTGACGACGCCGACCACCGGAATCAGGTTGGCGAATACGCCGGCCTGGCTGGCATCCACGTCCTGCAGCGCCAGGTTGTACAGCAGGTAGGCCAGCCCCGAAGCGCCGGCGCCGAGATACACGACCTGCAGCCAGGCCTGCAGATCGAGCCGCGGCAGCGGCTGGCCGGCAAGCTCGAACGCAGCTATCGGCAGCAACATCAAGCTACCCGCGCCGAACACGCCGGCCGTAAGAATAACGGGATCGACGTCGGCCATGCGCCTTGCCAGCGAGGTATACACCCCCCAGGTAAACGCGCTGGCGAACATCAACGCGTTGCCGAGCACGGGCGAGGATGCCGCCCCACCCGCTGCGCTGCCCGAGAAGATCACCAGCACGCCGATCACGGACAACGCAATCCCGACCAGGCGCGCCGGTGATGCCGATTCACGTAACCACACCACCGCAACCAGCGCGGTGAGCGCAGGTATCGAGCTTTGCACCAGCGCTCCCTGCGACGCAGAGGTGTATACCAGCGCCAGGTTGAACGTGACGTAGTAGAGGACCACGCCGATGAACGCGATGAGACAGACCGTCGGCCACGACAGGCGACGGCCGCTGGCGGACTGACTCCTCCGACGTTGCCACGCAAATGGCAGCAGCAGCGCGAAGCCGATGAGCACGCGCATGAAAGCGAGTGTGAGCGGCGGCAGATCCTCGATGACACCTTTGGTCACCACAAAGGTGCTGCCCCACACTGTCATGACGCCGATCAGGATGAGAATCGCTCGGAGACGCCGGTTCATGCTCGGTGCTTTGTCGTGATGGAATCGTGCGCCACGATCCGCCGCGGCATAATCGCGCGGCGCGCCATTGTGGCCGAATTGCCAGCCGCAGGACAGATCCTCGAGGAGCCATTGCCATGCTCAGATCCTGGTCGTTGACGTTTCTGGCGAGTACCGTTTGCGTGCTCGGTCCCATTGCCGCAGCTGAAACGCTGATCGTGCACGACGCACGCGTATACACGCCGGCCGGAAACGAAATCCACGCGTACGCCGGCATGGTGATCGAAAACGGGCGTATCCAGCGCATGCTCTCGCAAGGCGAGAAGCCGCCGACCATTGCAGGCGCACGCACGCTCGACGCCGGCGGCAAAACCATACTGCCGGGATTGATCTACGCCCACGGCCACGTGCTGGGCCTGGGACAAGAGCGGTTGCAGCCTGACCTGCGCGGCAGCGCCAGCATCGCCGAGGCTCAGGAGCGGCTTCGGAAATTCGCAGCAGCCAACCCTGCCGCAGCGCGCTCCGCCTGGGTGGTCGGGCGCGGCTGGAATCAGGTGCTGTGGCCCGACAAGCAGTTCCCGACCGCCAAGGATCTCGATGCTGTCGTCGCCGATCGCCCCGCCGTGCTCTCGCGCGTCGACGGTCACGCCGCGTGGGTCAACACCCGGGCCC
>DATMEZ010000166.1:0-134707 GCA_035556415.1 Povalibacter sp. | reverse complement strand
GACTCTCATTCTCGATTGTCCCTGCGGTTGCTAGACGTTGCGGCGCATCGTAGGCGCAACCGGCTTCAACTTTCCTGCGCAAACGCCGCATCCGGTCTGCGCCGCCGGCGGAATCTGCGAAGCATCGGCCGGATTCTGGCGGAATCCGCCAGGTTCAGGCAAAGCCTGAGCGCATCCGCGCCGTGCTCGACAGCGCAGGTCGCGTCGAGCGTCGTCAGCCGATGAAGTCGGCGAACCCCTGCAGATATTTCCGCAGTCGTTCGCGAATCGCAGGATCGATCAGTGCGCCGCTTTCGTCGAAGACCTTGCCGGCGCCGGAGACGTACAGCGACCCACCGAACCAGGGGCGTGTGCCCAGCGTCCGCAGGGTCGCGAGCCAGCCGTTCTGCGACAGCAGGGTGCCGAAGTTTCCAGGCGAGGCGCCGATGAGTGCGACCGGCCGCTGGCCGAACACCCGTGGAATGTCGGCCGGCGGCCGCGACAGCCAGTCGATGGCGTTCTTGAATACGCCCGGGATGGAGTGGTTGTACTCGGGCGTGACCAGCAGCAGGCCGTCGGCGGCCGCGATCTGATCCTTCAGCTGGCTCACCGCGGCCGGGATGCCTTCGTTCTTCTCGACGTCGAAGTTGTACAGCGGGATTTCCTGGATCGAGCCGATCTCGATGCTCAGGGTCGCGGGCGCCAGTTCGACGGCCGCCCGCAGCAGTGCAGCATTGAACGAGCCCTGGCGCAGGCTGCCGGAAATGCCAACGATCTTTTTCATTGTGAAACGTGACCTCCAGCGGGTGTTGTACCGTACGCCGGCATCGCCGGCGAGCGAAATCCGTCGCGTGTTACGGGCGCCACGGCGTTCCGGTGGAACGAGGTGCTGTTTGCCGCTGGCCTGCCGGTGTATTTCGCGATGAAATGGCAGCGACGGCGTGAGAGGGCGGCGCTGGCCGCCGCCGATCCGACCCACTGACAGTCTCGAAGAGATCTTGCGCGATCATGCAACGCGATCCCCGTTACGACATCCTGTTCGAGCCGGTCCGCATCGGGCCGGTGGCGGCCAAGAACCGGTTCTACCAGGTGCCGCATTGCAATGGCATGGGCCATGCCATGCCGCTGGCGCACGCGGCGATGCGTGAAGTGAAGGCCGAGGGCGGCTGGGCCGTCGTCAGCACCGAGGAATGCGAGATCCATCCTTCCGGCGACGTTTCGCCCTATGTCGAAGCACGCCTCTGGGACGATCACGATATTCCAGCGCTGGCGCTGATGTGCGAGAAAGTCCATGCGCACGGTGCGCTGGCAGCCGTCGAGCTCACGCACAACGGACCGACGGCTTCGAACATGTACTCGCGCGAGGTGGCGATCGCACCTTCACACCAGCCGCTGAAGTACGGGTATCCGCATCAGGCGCGCGCCATGACGTTGCAGGATATTCGTGACTACCGGCGCTGGCATCGCGCCGCCGCATTGCGCGCCAAGCGTGCAGGCTTCGACATTATTTATGTCTACGCAGCGCACGACCTGTCGCTGGCCATGCACTTCCTGCAAGCGCGTCGCAATCAGCGCACCGACGACTACGGTGGCTCGCTCGAGAATCGCGTCCGATTGTTACGTGAGCTGATCGAGGATACGAAAGAGGCGGTGGGCGACAAGTGTGCGGTCGCGCTGCGTTTCGCCACCGAGGAATTTCAGGGCGCGGACGGAGTGCAGGAGGAGGAGGCACGCGAGATCGTGCACCTGCTCGCCGATCTGCCCGACCTGTGGGATGTGAATATCGCCGCGTGGTACATGGATTCGCAGACCTCGCGTTTCGCTCGCGAAGGATTCCAGGAGCCGTTCACACACTGGGTCAAGCAAGTCACCCGCAAGCCGGTGGTCGGTGTGGGGCGTTTCACCTCGCCCGACACCATGGTCAGCCAGATCCGTCGCGGCGTGCTCGATCTGATTGGTGCGGCGCGTCCGTCCATCGCCGATCCGTTCCTGCCGAAGAAGATCGAACAGGGGCGCGCCGACGACATTCGCGAGTGCATCGGCTGCAACATCTGCGTCTCCGGCGACATGACCGTCACGCCGATCCGCTGCACCCAGAATCCGACCATGGGTGAAGAGTGGCGCAAGGGCTGGCATCCGGATCGGATTGCAGCAAAGCGCAGCGACAAGCGCATTCTCGTCGTCGGCGGTGGGCCGGCCGGGCTCGAAGCCGCTCGCGCATTGGGGCAGCGGGGGTACGAGGTCCATCTGGCCGAGGCGGGGCGTGAGTTGGGTGGTCGAGTGAATCGCGAAGCGCGGTTGCCCGGACTGGTCGAGTGGGGGCGGGTACGCGACTGGCGCGTGTCACAGATCAACAAGATGGCGAACGTCGCGGTCTATCGTGACAACCAGCTGACGGCTGAGGATGTGCTGGGGTTCGACGCCCAGGGCGTGGTGATTGCGACGGGCTGTTACTGGCGCCGCGACGGTTACGGTCGCAGCAATGGTGCACCGATCCGCGGTCTCGAAGGACCCAACGTGTTTACGCCGGATGACCTGATGCGCGCACCGATGTCGGTCGACAGCTTGTTGCCGCGCGGACCGGTATTGCTGTTCGATGACGACTCTTTCTATCTAGGCAGCGTGCTCGCTGAGCTGGTGCGCGCCACGGGGCGTGAGGTTATTTTCGTGACACCCGAAGATGCGGTCGCGTCGTGGACGGTGAATACGCAGGAATTCCGCCACATCCAGAGGCGCCTGCGCGAGCTGGAAGTGAATATCGTTACGGCGCACAACCTGCTGTCCTTCGATGGCGAAGCTGCGACGCTGGGTTGTGTCTATAGCGATCGGGAACGGCGCGTGAGCTGCGCTTCGATTCTCACTATTACTGCGCGGCTGCCGCAGGATGAGCTGTATCAGGCTTTACAGCAGCGTCAGGAACAATGGCGCGACGCCGGCATCGAGTCGATCACCGCGATCGGTGACTGCTTCGCGCCCGCCCTGATTGCACATGCCGTGTACGCCGGCCAACGCTACGCACAAGAGTTCGATACCGAGCCCGAGGGCGAAGTTCGTTTCCGCAGGCATCTGCCGCACGATCGGAATTGAAAGCAGCGTAGAGGCGGGGGCGGAAGTCCATCCGAGTCGGCAAGATGGGCTCCCACCCCCGCCTACGCGGGGGGAAGGCTCTGTGCGGGAGTGACGGCGAAGTCTTTTGCCTCCTGGCGGTGTGGTGCGCCAAAGCTGCCGGCGTGCGTTCGAAACCGCAACGCCGGCAGGGGGCTCCAAGCAATCACTGCAGCTGCGTCACCGTCACCGAGTAGCCGCCGTGCAGCTTGGGCTGCGCTTCGAAGGCTCCCAGGGCGAGGCTTCCGGCGACGATGACAGCCGCCATCAGCATGCAGACGAACCGCTGAGTATTGCTGCCGAATTCGGTCACGGTGAACATGATGAATCTCCTCTGCTTTCCGACTTGCCAGCCGCGTTATTGCGGCATTTGAGGGTTCAGATGCAGCGGCGCGCCGGAAGGTTGCAGGAGCAATCGCGCTGCCGGCGAATAGCGGTACCTCGCCGGTGGGCGCAAGCCCGGGCCGGCGGCCGGGCGCGCATGGCGCGTTATCATTTGGATCGTCGACTGGCCGCGACGACCTGCGTCATCTTCGATCGGGATGGCAGGCCGTCGGCTCGGTATCGAGCCCAGGAGTCGTTGAGGCCAATCTCCTGTCACGAGGGTGACGCATGACCGCCGTGTACATTCTGCTGTTGCTGCTCAATCTCGTTGGCATCGTGGTCTGCCACGGTGTCGCCCGGTCGCGTGGCTCGCGAAAAGTGGTCTTCTGGACCACGATGGGCGTGCTGTTCGGGCCGCTGGCCATTCCTTTCGTATTGCGGGCGACACGCGCTGCTCGATGAGCCTGCGCTCGTACCGCTGACGCCAACCCGCCTTAGGTCGTCAGTGTGAACCCAGCCAGCTAATGACCGTATCGACGTTCGCCAGGCGATACCGGGCCGCGGTCGGTTCTCTCGCTCCGACGCAGACTGAAACACCGCCAAGCTCGTTCACTACCTCGAAACCGGATTCATCGGTGATGTCGTCGCCGATGAACAGCGGTGTGCGTCCAGCGAAGGGCGCTGCACGTACGAACGAGTGGATCGCGCTGCCCTTGGTGTAGCCCACCGGGCGGATTTCGTACACCGACTTGCCGCGTTGCAGCTCGAAGACGCCGCCGAGCTGGGTGAGCACCGGCAGCACGGCATCGAGCGCCGCGGTTTCCAGTTCGGGTCTCAGCCGGTAATGCAGGGCGAGCGCATAACGCTTGTCTTCCAGGAGAGTGCCCGGATGCCGTTGCGTCCAGGTGCTCAACGTGTCCCGCGCTGCCGCCAGCTGCGTCGCGTCCACGGCGGGATATTCGATTGCGCTGCCGGCGGGACGCAGCTCGCATCCGTGAATTCCGGCAGCAGGGAACCGATACGGTGCAAACAGTGCGTCGAGCGTCTCGACGCTGCGACCGCTCACCAGCGCCAGTGCGCCCTGCAAGCGTGAGGACAAGGTGTCGAGAGTGATCTTGAGCGACTCGGGAACGATGACGGCGTATGGCGTTTGCGCTATTTCCAGCAGCGTGCCGTCGACATCGAGGAATAGCGCGAGTTGATGTTCGGGAATGATCGGGATAGACATTGCTGGATCAAGTTACAGCGCTTCACACGCGTTGCGCAACGTCGTCGCGCAGGTTCTCCTGCGCTCGCGGCAATACTGATTGATATCGCGCAACGCTGTCCAATTCACTTGGCTCGCGGATCTTTCAGTCCGGCATCCGGCTCGCGCCGGCCTGCGCGAATCTGCGCGATTTCGTTCGCGAGGCTGCGTGCGACATTGCGCACTTCCTCCTGGATGCCCACGTCTCGATCCAGTGCGTCGTGGCTGGTGGCGTAGGGCTCGTAGTAGCCGATGTAGCGATCCAGCACGGCCGTGCTGCCGGCCTGAACCAGTTTCATGTCGGCGAGCCAGTCGGTGAGCGAGCGGCGCAGCGTGTCGGCGCCTTCGGCATCGCCGTGAACCACCACGCCGAAGGCGCGGCCGGCCAGATGGCGCGGATAGTCCCATCCCTTCAGTTCCAGTGCTTTTGCCATTTCTGGCGTCTTGCCGTGCGTGGTGGTCGGATCCGGATTGCCACCGTCCGCGCATACCAACCGGTCCATCATGAGCTTCAGTCCGCCAGGCGCCTGATACCAGTACACCGGCGTGACGATCAGCACCCCGTGTGCCGCGACCCAGCGCGGATAGAGCTCGTTCATCCAATCGTTCACCTGGCCCAGTGCGTGATTCGGATAGCAGGAGCATGGCCAGTGGCACAGCGGCATGGCGGTGGAGACACACGCTTTGCAGGGATGAATCACTCGTCCGTAGTCGGAGGCGAGCGAGCTCAGGTCCAGCAGATCGACTTCGCACTGGGCGCCCGCGAGCGTCTCTTTCGCGATCTGCGTCAGGCGATAGGTCTTCGACATCTCGCCGGGGCAGGTCTTGTCATTGCGCGAAGCCGAGCAGATCACCAGCACGCGCGACGGCCGGCTCTTGTCGGCGTATCGCTGCGCTGCCTTGCGGATGTTCTCGCGAGTTTCCAGCCACTCGGTCGACAGCTCGTACTCGGGGTCGGCGAACTCCTGGCCGGCTTTGCGACTATGCGGCGACTTGTGGCTGGCGCAATAGTTCTTCCATGCCGTCTCGAGCAGAGATTCGATACTGGATTGCGCATCGGCGAAGCTTGGATCGTAGAAACGTTCGCGAAAGCGGCGTGCGAACTCTTCGCGAGGCAGCGGCCAGCTGCCCTGTCCTTTGCGAACTTCAGGCGGTGAGGGGGTGTTACCCATGAAGGACCTCCATCGGACAGGTCCTCAACGGGTTGCGCTGCACCGAAGTTCCTGCCCGGAGCTGCCGGTGGCAGGGCAGGTGAGTGATGGCGCAACGCCTCGTCTCATGCTTCTTTCCGTCTGCCGCCCGCAGGCGAGCGCCGGCCTCGTGGAGGCGTCTAATCCCCGCGTCGACTATCACGGCAACCGGGGAGCTCTGCATGAAATACTTCAGAGTGAATCTGCCGTCTGCGGCGGCGCGCCACGTAGTGATGTTCTTTTGTCTTGCTGCCGCCTGCGTGACCGCAGCAGCTCAGAACGCGTCGGCGCTGAAATTCGCGGATGTCGCCGGCTGGTGGCAGGCCGAGCCGACCTATGCCGGCGAGTCCTCGCGCGTCGGGCTGCACTTCGTCGAGGAGAACGGCAAGCAGGTCGTGCGGCTGTCGCTCTTCGCCATTGGTGGCTACGACGTGCCCGTCGGCACGGTCACGCTGTCCGGCAATACGCTGGACATGCAGCCTTATCCCTTTGTCCTGAGCTACGACCCGATCAAAGGAACCTTGAGCGGTGTCCTGCCGGAGGCGGCGGCGCCGGTCTACCGGATCCCGGTCGAGTTTCGTCGCAGTGAGCCGCTGCCCAAACCGGTACCGCCGGATTGGAGCTTCGGCAAACCGCGGCTGAGATGGCAGCTGGACCTCAAAGCCCCGGTATGGGCGGGGCTGGAACGCGACGCCGACAGCGGCATGCTGTTCGTCGGCACCGACGCAGGTGTGCTGCATGCGATCGCCTCCGGCGGGCAGGTCGCCTGGACCTTCGATACTGGCAAGGCCATCAAGGCGCGACCCGCCGTGATCGGCCGTTTCGTGTATGTCGCGTCCGATTCGGGCTTTCTCTACCAGCTGGACAAGCTCCGCGGCACCCAGCGATGGCGCGCCAGGATCGACACCGGCAGCCCGCCACGAATTCCGGCGAGCCAGGAGAAGTCGCGCTGGGATCGATACGGTTCCAGCGTCGTTGCGGACGATCGTCAACTGTACGTCGCGAGCCGCGACAATCATCTTTATGCGTTGGACATTACGACCGGCAAGGAGCGTTGGCGCGTGACCGCGAAAGACATGATGACGGCAACGCCTGCGCTCTATGAAGGCCTGGTGATCTGGGCCGCCTTCGACGGCACGGTGCAGGCGGTGTCAGCGAGCGACGGTAAACCGCGCTGGACCTACGACGCCCGTTTGGCGGTGGCAGGTGATCTGATCGTCGACGGCGATCGGGTTTTCGTCGGCAGCCGCACCTACGACCTGATCGCATTGAACGCCGCCAATGGCGCCGAACTCTGGAAGCACTATTACTGGTTCTCCTGGATCGAGTCGCCGCCGGTAGTGCGCGATCAGGTGGTCTACACCGGCTCGTCCGACGGCATCGGTGTCTACGCCATCAACGTCAACGACGGCAGCCTGCGCTGGAGGACCACGGTTCCGGGTTGGGCCTGGCCGCGCACGGCGGTGAGCGACGATCTGGTTGTCGCAGGCACCGTGGGTGTGGGTGCGTTCCCCGGTGCGCGCAGCGGCTCACTGGTTGCACTGGATCGCCAATCAGGAGCAATCCGCTGGCTGTTTCTCGAGCCGCCGGCCAGCGAGACGGTGGAGAAGAAACTCGAGTGGGGCTTTGCGGCTTCGCCCTTGATCGCTGATGGTGTGGTGTATGCGGCGGATCTCGGCGGGCGCGTTCATGCATTCGACGCCCGCGTGGGAGATTCCTAGCCTCTGAAGAAGATCGCGTATACCAGCGCGCCCAGCAGCAGCCACTTCAGCACGTAGTACACGTTCCTGTTCCAGGCCTTGACGCGCTTGGCGACCAGCCGGATCTGGTACACGTAACCGAACAGCTTGTTGAGAACGCCGACCTTCTCGCCGGGCAGGTTCTGGGTTGCCGCCGCGCGCGCCATCGGCCGGCCGATCCAGCGATTGACGGCACGCATGATGGGATTCGACAGCGGCCGTTCGATGTCGCAGAACAGGATCAGCCGCTGCGAGTCGGTCTGGTTCTCGGCGCGGTGGATGTAGGTTTCGTCGAACATCACCGCTTCGCCGTCCTTCCAGTAGTACAGCTCGCCATCGACGATGATGCGGCACCTCTCGGAGTTGGGCGTCGCCAGCCCCAGGTGATAGCGCAGCGATCCGGCGAACGGATCGCGATGCAGAGGTAGCTTTGCGCCTGGCGGCAGCAGCGCGAACATTGCGGCGTTCACCGAAGGCATGGTCGACAGCAGCTGTGCCGTTTGCGGGCAGAGTTCGCGCGCCGACGGCAGAAAATCGTCGTACCACTTCAGGTAGAAGCGCTTCCAGCCGCTCTTGAAGAACGAGTTGAAGCCGAGATCGTTGTAGCGTGCGGCGGCGCGGATGTAGCCCTCGTCGAACAGCTTCAGGCCTTCGTCGCGGATCATGTGCCAGTTCGCCTGCAGCGGCGCGAGCTCGGGGAAGTTCTTGACGTCGATGAAAGGCCGTGACGGCACTGCCGAGAACATGTACATGAGCGCGTTGTACGGCGCCATGAAGGTCGAATGATCGGTGAGCTGGCGGCCGAAGGTGTGGCGCACACGGCCGCGGAAATGCACGAAGGCGCTGGCGGCGCCGAAGGTCGCCAGCACCAGCAGTTTGGGCAATGAGGCAGGAAAATACATGGGCAACGGTCGTCAACAGTCCCTGTCGGGTTCGCGAAGGCGGCAATATTATCGCGATCGCGCAGCGCGAATGTTACGTAAAACGCTATCCTTCGTGCATAGTGTTTTTCCTCGCAGGGGCTTTACTTCGTGAACTTCACCGCGACACCGGCCGCCACCGCCATCTTCCTCATCACCATCGTCGCCAGTCTCATCGGCCTGTACAGCTCGCCGCGGCTGCTGGACCGCAGCCTGTTCCGCCCTTACTGGCTGCTGCGCCGGCAGCAGTACGCGACCGTCATCGCCAGCGGCTTCATGCATGCGGATCTGATGCACCTGATCTTCAACATGATGACGTTCTATTTCTTCGCGTTCGCGCTGGAGCGCTACATCGGCACTTTCTGGTTCCTGGTGCTGTACTTTGCCGGACTGCTGGTCAGTCACGGCGGCACCTGGCTCAAGCAGCGAAACAATCCGGAGTACGCGTGTCTCGGTGCCTCCGGCGCGATCTCGGCGGTGCTGTTCGCCGCCATCGTTTATTTCCCGGAGCAATCGCTGTTCATCATTCCCTTTCCGGTGCCGATCCCGGCGCCGCTATTCGCCGTCGGCTATCTCGCCTACACGTACTACGCCTCGAAGCATCCGCACGGGCGCGTCAATCACGATGCGCATCTCGGGGGTGCATTGACGGGCTTGGTGTTCGTTGCGTTAGCAACACCAGGCGCCTACGGGTATTTGCTGCGCGCCCTCTTCTAGGCGCGCGCCGTGTTCGTGGTGGGAAAGCCACGTTCGTAGAACACGGTCTACGGTTGATGCGCTGCACGAAGTATTTGAGCGTATGGGGTGCGCCGTCACCCCGATGCTAGCGTCCGCTGCTTCGGAAGGAGTCTTACGGAAATAGACCACACCATCTCACGGGAGGTCCTCCATCATGCGTCATCACGCCATGTGGATCGCCGGTCTGACCGTTGCAGCCGTTTCAGTCGCCATCGCGCCCCTGCTGGCCGTCGCCAGTCCTGCTTCCGACAGCAGTGTCATCGCTGAAATCATCGTCACCGCCCAGAAGCGCGCCACCGCGCTGCAGGACGTGCCGTTTTCGGTTGCGGCCGCGAACGAACAGCAGATCCGCAATTCCGGGTCCAGCAACATCGTCGACCTGGCCCGCAACTTTGCCAGTTTGACCATCGCGGATCTCGGCCCTGGCCAGAGCCAGGTGGCGATCCGCGGCATCAGCGCCGGGCAGGTCATTCGCGACCAGCCGGGCGTGAAGGAGCAGGTCGGCATCTATCTCGACGAGTCGCCGATCTCGATCGCGCTGTTCACGCCGGACCTGGATTTCTTCGACCTGGACCGCTTCGAGGTGCTGCGAGGTCCGCAGGGCACTCTGTTCGGCGCCGGCTCGCTTTCAGGAACGCTGCGATACATCACCGCGCAGCCGCGCCTGGGCGAGTTTGGCGGAGCGGCCGAGGTGTCGGCCACGCAGGGTTCCGATACGAGCTTCGGCGGCTCGATCAAGGGTGCGATCAATCTGCCGCTGGGCGAGCGCGCCGCGCTGCGCATCGTCGGCTACTACGATGAGCTTCCCGGCTTCATCGACGCCCGCCGTCTCGATGGCAGCGTCAAGAAGGACGTGGATAGCGGTGACAAGGTCGGCGGCCGGATCGCGCTGACCTTCCAGCCGAACGAGAACATCTCGATCACGCCGCGCTTCGTCTATCAGAAGCTCGATACCGACGGCTTTCCGCGTGTCGACGTCTACAGCATCCTGGCCAACCCTTACACGACTACGCAGCCGAGGGTGACCCTCGGCAAGCGCGAGCAGTACATCCAGCTCGAGGAAGGCCTGAAGGACGAGTTCAATCTGGCCGATCTGAAAATGGAGTTCGGCCTGGGCTCGCTCACCTTGACGTCGGTGACGTCCTACACCGATCGCAAGGTGCTGGTCACGCGCGATGCGACTACGCTGACCGGCAGCGTCAGCTTCGACATTGGCTTTCCCGACGCCGTCCGACTGAGCTCGGCGCTGGTCGATACCACGGATCTGCAGGCCTTCAGCCAGGAAGTGCGCCTGGCTTCGGACTCCAGCCGCCAGTTCGAATGGCTGGTCGGCGCTTTCTACCAGCACGTGGATCGCGACTATTCACAGTTCCTGCCGACGCCGGGTTGGGATGCAGCCACGGGCATCGACAATTCGCAGCTGAACGCGGTAGCCAACTCGCCATTCTTCTCGGGGCTGGACTACAAGTTCGAGCAGTTCGCGCTGTTCGGCGAAGGCACCTATCACTTCAACGACCAATGGAGCCTGACCGCCGGCCTGCGCTACTACGATTTCAACGAGGACCGCATCCTCAACTTCGGCGGCGCCTTTGCCGAGGTCACCCGCGATCTGCCCGGTTCGACCAGCTCGGACGGTTTCTCGCCGCGATTCATTCTGAAGTTCGACCCGACCGAGGACGTGCAGCTCACCGCACAAGTGGCGCGCGGCTTCCGCCTGGGCGGCATCAATGATCCGCTGAACCGTCCCCTGTGTTCGCCCGAGGACATCGTGACCTTCGGCAACCAGCAGACTTTCGACGACGAGAAGGTCTGGAACTACGAACTGGGTGCAAAGATGCAGTTCGCGCAACGGCGCGTGACGTTCAACGTCGCGGCCTTCTACAGCGACATCGAGGGTCTGCAGGCAACCACCGATGCCGGTACCTGCTCATCGCGCATCGTCTTCAACGTGCCCAAGGCGGAGAGCATCGGCGTCGAAGCCGAGTTGTTCGCGCGACCCAACGATCACTGGGATTTCGGCCTGTCGGCGACCTGGGTCAACGCCGAGCTGAAGTCCAGCGTGACTTCTACGGTCGCAGGCGTCACCACCGTCGTGAGCGGACTGGCGGAAGGCAAGCAGCTGCCGACTGCGCCGGAGTTCCAGGGCGTGGCGAGCGTGGGCTACACGATGCCGTTCAATAACGATCTCGACGGGTTCGCCCGCGTCACGGTGCAATACGTCGGTTCCTCGTTCTCCCAGTTTGGCGACAACACCACCAACTTCGGCGTGATCGCCCGCGACCCCGATGCCTTCCCCGGCTCGGCGCGCCTGATCCCGTATGGCGATCCGGATGTCGATACGATCAGGTTCGACAACGAGCTTGGCTCCTACAGCATCGGCAATCTGCGCTTCGGTGTGCGCAACGATCAATGGGAAGCCGCGGCGTTCGTCAACAACATCTGGGATGAGCGCGCATTCCTCGCATTGGACCGAGAGCGTGGCCGCAGCGCGCGCGTCGGCTATATCACCAACATGCCGCGCACCTACGGCCTGTCGCTCCATCTGAAATTCTGACGAGGCGATCGATGAAGGCCGTCTGCTCTCTTGTTGGAGCCGGCGGCCTTTGTCGAAAGGATTTTTCGACGTACGACCGTGCTCGAATATTTCGAGCCGTCTATCCGGTGATCGCACGGCGTGGATGCTGCGCCTGCATCCGGCCCGTGGTTATCATGCAAAGCCTCTCCCCCGCACAATCGAGGTTGCATACATGATGTCCACGCACCGTCGATTCCCGCTTCCGGTGGCAATGATCGTCGTCCTGTGCGTCGCGCTTGCCGCGTGCAATCGTTCGCCGCCCCCGCCAGCACAGGAGCAGGCGCCCACTGCAGGCGTTACACAGTCGCAATGGCCGGGCTTCGTCGATCAATTCATCGAGGATTATTTCGTCGCCAATCCCAGCTTCGCGGCCGGGCAGGGGCGGCACGAGTTCGACGGCCAGCTGCCGGATTGGAGTGCCGCTGGTATACAAAAGACGATCAGCTGGCTGGAGCAGTCGCGCGCCAAGGCGCTGGAATTCACCGATTCCATTCTCAGCGGCGAGCAGCGCTTCCAGCGCGATTACCTGGTGGCGAGGATCGATGGCGAGCTGTTCTGGCTGCGCGATGCCAGGTTTCCGTTCACCAATCCCGCCTGGTATTTCGATAGCGGACTCGATCCGAACACGTATGTGACAGTGCCGTACGCGCCGGTCGAGCAGCGCCTGCGGGCTTTCATCAAGTATGCGCAGGCCATTCCCAACGCGCTGACGCAGATTCGCAGCAATCTGCAAACACCGCTGCCGCGTACTTTCATCGAGTACGCCACTCGCGGTTTCAGCGGCTTCGCCGAGTTCTATCGTGGCGATGCCGTGCAGGCGTTCGCCGAGGTGAAGGATCCGCAGCTGCAAGCCGAACTGCAGGCTGCGATCGAACCGGCCGCGCAGGCCATGACGGAAATGAGCAAGTGGGTCGAGGCGCAGCGGCCGCAGGCGACCGAGAGCTACGCGCTTGGGCCCGAACGCTTTGCCGCGATGGTGCGTCTCACCGAAGGCGTTACCACGCCGCTCGACAAGCTCGAGGAAATCGGCCGCGCCGATCTCGACCGCAATCTCAAAGCCCTGGCGCAGGCGTGCAAGGAGTATCTGCCCAAGGGCTCCATCAAGGCTTGCGTCGCGAAGCAGGAAGCGGACAAACCGAAAGACGGGCCCGTGCAGGAAGCGCGCAATCAGCTCACCGAGCTGCGGCAGTACCTGGTCGATCACGACATCGTGACCATCCCGGGCACCGAACAGGCGCTGGTCGAGGAAGCGCCGGCCTACATGCGCCAGAACTCGGCGTACATCAACATCCCGGGGCCGTACGAGAAGAACCTGCCGTCGGTGTATTACATCGCGCCGCCCGATCCGACCTGGAGCAAGGCGGAGCAGGAGGCGTACATCCCCGGCAAGGCCAGCCTGCTGTTCACTTCCGTGCACGAAGTCTGGCCGGGCCACTTCCTGCAGTTCCTGCACTCGAACCGTTCTTCCTGGCGCTTCGGGCAGCTGATGGTCGGCTACGCGTTCGCGGAAGGCTGGGCGCATTACACCGAGGAGATGATGGTCGAAGAGGGTCTGGCCAAGGACAAGCCGGAGCTGCACATCGGACAGCTTCTCAATGCGCTGCTGCGCAACGTGCGTTACGTGTGCGCCATCGGTCTGCACACCAAGGGAATGACGGTGCAGGAGTGCGAGAAGATGTTTGCCGAGCAGGGTTATCAGGACGCGGGCAATGCGCGTCAGCAGGCGTCGCGCGGCACTTATGATCCGGCATATCTGAACTACACCCTGGGCAAGCTCATGATCCGCAAGCTGCGCAGCGACTGGCTGGCGGCGAACCCGGGCAAGACGCTCAAGCAGTTCAACGACGAGTTCCTGTCCTATGGCGGTCCGCCGATTCCGCTGGTGCGGGCGCAGATGCTGCGCGGGCAGGCTGGAGAGCCGTTCTGACAGATCGCTGTCCGTTTTTGACCGTTCGCTGACTGCCGCGGACCTTGTGGAGCCTCCGGCCGGTGCCGATGATGACGGCACCTGACCGGAGGTTCCCATGAAAACCGCCCTGATCGTCATCGATGTCCAGCAGTCCTTCACACGCCGGCCATACTGGCGGGAAGAGGACGTCCCTGCTTTCCTGAAGCAGGTGCAGACGCTGGTCGACCGTTTCCACGCCGCTCGCCTGCCGCTGCTGCAGGTCTTTCACGTCGAAGAGCAGGACGGGCCGCAGAGCTCGTTTTCACGGCATTCCGGGCTGGTGGAGACGCTGCCCGGGCTGCGCGTGAACCCAACCTCGGTGTTCTACAAATCGGTGCATTCCGCCATGTTTGCCAGCAACGCGGACGGGCAGAGCCTGGATTACTGGTTGCGCCGCAACGGTGTCGACCGGCTGGTCGTGACCGGTATCCGTACCGAGCAGTGCTGCGAGACCACCACTCGCCATGCCTCGGACCTGGGCTATGCTGTGGCCTACGCCATCGATGCCACCCTGACCTTCCCCATGATGGCCGGATCGGGCCGCACGGTGCTGCCGGCACAGATCAAGGAGCACACCGAGATGGTGCTGGCCGGACGTTTCGCGGAGGTCGTGAAGGCGCAAGCCGTAACCCTATGAGACCTGTTCTGTTCGCGATGCTGCCGGATCTGGTGCTGCTGGACGTTGCCGGCGCAGCGGAGGCGTTTCGCAGCGCGAATGGGTTGGTGCCGGACAGCTACGACCTGCGATTCGTGGCGCCGATGTCCAGTGTACGTTCCGGCGTTGGATTGCAGCTGCACCGGCTGGAGCCGCTGCCGCGCCGGCTCGAGGACCACAGCATCGTCGTGGTGATCGGCGTGGTCGGCCACGGTGTGAGATTCGACGATCCGGCCATTCAGCGGCTGATCCAGTGGCTGCAGACCGTAGTGCTGAACGAGACCGTCACGCTGATGTGTGTCTGCGCTGGAAGCGTCATCGCGGCGAAGGCCGGCTTGCTGCGCGGTCTGCAATGCACCACTCACCACGATCACGTCGAGGAGCTGGCGCAGGTGGAGCCTACGGCAACGGTGCACGCGAATCGGATCTTCGTCGAGGATGGCCGCGTGCTTACCAGTGCCGGTGTCACCGCGGGCACCGATCTGGCGTTGTACGTGATCGGCCAGCACCTCGGGCATCAGGTGGCGGCCGCGGTGGCGCGCAACCTGGTCGTGTACATGCGTCGTTCGGGCACCGATCCGCAGCTTTCGCCCTGGCTGATGCATCGCAATCACATTCATCCTGCCGTGCATCGCGTGCAGGACGCTGTCAGCAAGAACCCGTCGGCGAACTGGTCAGCCACGCAGCTTGCAGCGGTTGCCTGCATGAGCGAACGCAATCTTGGGCGACTCTTCGCCGACCATGCGGGCTGCTCGCCGCTCGATTACGTGCAGCGGATGCGTGTCGCCCTGGCGCGGGAGCTGTTGACCAACAGCAAGCTCGATCTGGAGCGTGTCGCGGAGCGCTCGGGCTTCAGCTCGGCGCACCACCTGCGCCGGGTGTGGCGGCGCTGGGAGTCACAGGCGCCGAGCGCGCAGCGTGCCGCTAGCAGTCTGTAACCACTTGATCGGCACCAGGGCTCCTTGTCATTCCCGCACAGACGGGAATCCATCCGACTGGGTGCCCGCCTGCGCGGGAATGGCCCAAGTACCCAAATCAGTTGTTGCCGGCCACCAGTGATAGTGGCGAGCAGCGTATTAACAGATCGAGCGATGCAGGGGCTTACGCCCAGGTGCTGCGTTTCGGCCGCGACTTGATCCACGCACCGAGCGACAGACCCAGCAGCACCAGCACGCCACCGCCCATCAACCAGCGCAGCTGGGTATTGCGCTCGAGCTGATCGACCTGGCTGCTCAGCTGCGTGACCTGCTGGTGCAGCTCCTGGTTCTGGGTCTTGAGCTGCTTGTTCTCTTCGTACTGGGCGATCGAGGTGGCTGAAACCCGGCGTATCTCGGCGAGCTCGGACTGCAGCTGCTTGGTCTGTTTGTCGAGCTCGTTGTTGCGGCTTTCGGCGGCGCTGCGGGCGCCGCGCGTTTCCTGGAAGTCGCTCTTCACGCCCTGCAGCTGGGCTTCGAGCGACTGGATACGCTTGTTGGCGGCCGCCAGCTGATCCCTGGCGACGGGCTGGCTGGTGAGGTATTGCGTCGGCACCCAGCCTTCGGTGCCGTTGGGCGTGCGCACCTGCGTGAAGCCGTTGGCCTTGTCCTCCCCAAGAACCTCCAGCGCGGTGCCGCTTGGCAGCGCGGCATTGATGATCCTGTGGCCCGTAGTCGGGCCGCGACGCAGCGGCACGGTCAGCGCATCGGAGATGTACAGAGTGGCGGCCGAACTGGCCGTGGCGACCAGCATCAGCAGGAGAAACAGGGCCTTTTGCATTACCAGAGATTCCTTCGTTCTTGATTTCTGCAGCACGAACCGCATCGCAGGGGCACGATCCGCAGCGCACGCCGGAATATAACGAAAGAGCGCAGGTCCATGCGCGAGGTTCGCCAATTGGCGACAGCGTTTTTCATCCTGCCGCGGGGAAAGGCGCAGCCCGGCAGCAGCAAAGTCCCGCTCCACTGCCGTGGAGTGCGGACCACGAACGAGTGCGATGCGTTCGGGCCGCCCGTGCGGCGCCGGGTGGATGCCGGCGCGCTGCTAAGATATGAGGACAACGATAAGGATGCGACCATGAAGCACCAGAAATACGTCGGTCTGCTGGCCATGCTGCTGGCGATCCTGTGGATTCCGCTGGCCTTCGATCCGTTCGATCGCAAGGACTGGCTGCTGGAGAACGTGCTGTCGATGCTGGCGCTGGCAACGCTGGCCGCGACCTATCGCAGCTTTCCGCTGTCGCGCATCTCGTACACGCTGATTTTTCTGTTCCTGTGCCTGCACACCGTCGGCGCGTACTACACCTATGCGCAAGTGCCGTACGACGACTGGTGGCGAGCGCTGACCGGCACGACCTTCAACGAAATGGTGGGCTGGCGGCGCAACAACTTCGATCGCGTCGTGCATTTCTGCTACGGCCTGCTGCTTGCCTATCCGATCCGCGAGCTGTTCCTGCGCGTGGCCGGTGTGAAAGGCTTCTGGGGCTACTTTCTGCCGCTGGATCTCACCATGTCGACTTCGATGCTGTACGAGCTGATCGAGTGGCTGGCGGCCGAGTTCTTCGGCGGCGATCTGGGCATGGCCTATCTCGGTACGCAGGGCGATGTCTGGGACGCGCACAAGGACATGGCGCTGGCGAGCCTCGGCGCGCTCATCTGCATGAGCGTGACCGCATACGTCAACTCACGCATCCGGCGCGATTTCGCCCAGGAGTGGAACGAAAGCCTGCGTATCAAGAGTCCTGAGCCGCTGGGAGAGGAAGCTCTCGTACGCATCCCGTAACGAAAAGTGTCCGGGGGCATTCAATACCGGACGGCGCACAGCGGCCGCAGCTCGCGCCAGCGAAAATCGGCGATCAGTTTCAGATCGATCAGCACCATCAGGTGCGCCACCTCGTAGCCGGCGTCCATGCACAGGTCCGCGCCGGCCGCGAGCGTGCCGCCGGTCGCCAGTACGTCGTCCACCAGCAGCAGCCGGCCGCTGCCGCGCTGCATCTCGAGAATCCCGGTGCCGTATTCGAGATCGTATGGACGATCCACCACCGGCGGCGGCAGCTTGCCCTGCTTGCGCAGCGGCACGAATCCCTTGCGATGTCGTGCCGCCAGCGCCGCAGCGAGAATGAAGCCACGCGATTCGATGCCGGCTACGGCCTCGACCTGCGTCCATTGATCTGCGCTCAGCAAGGTGCCGAGCGCATCGATGGTGGGTTCGAAATGATCGCGCAGCAGCGGCGCGATATCGCGAAACAGAATGCCGGGCCGGGGAAAGTCGGGTACGTCGCGAACCAGGGGCTTCAGATCGGTCATGCGCCGATCATCTCACCTCATCCGCGGCGAAGCATCCGCCGGCCGGCGCTCGCTCACCACGACGGCCAGTAGTACAGCTCGATCAAGTGTCCGTCCGGATCGCGGCAGTACAGCGACTCGAACTCTTCATGGGCCACCCGCTCGTAACGGATCTCATGCTCGTCGAGCTGGCGCGCGGCCGCTTCCAGCGTCGAGGGGTTGTTGCCGACCACGAAGGCGAGGTGATGTACGCCCAGGGTGCGCTCATCGGGTTGCGGTGCGTCCCGACCCACCGCCTGCACCATGAAGAGATTCGAGGTGCCGATGCCGAACCCCAGCTCCCGCTCCTGCGGAAAGCGCATGACCACCGGCATTCCCAGGACCCCGGAATAGAACGCTTCGGAGGTATCCAGATCGCGAACGCGGATGGCGGCGTGGCCCAATGATGTGATGTTCATGGCGGTGTCCCTGACCTCGAGGTGTGGATCTTTGATTTGCGCGTATGATCCTGCCGATACATGCCAATTAATGTCATGTTTTCCGGGTTTAATCCTGTCATGCGAGCGGAACGACTGATCTCATTGCTGATGGCGTTGCAGCGCAGCGGCAGCCACACCGCCGGCGAGCTGGCGACCCGCCTGGACGTGTCGATGCGCACCATCTTCCGCGACATCGATGCGCTGTCCGCGATGGGAGTGCCGGTCTACACCGAGCCGGGACGCGGCGGCGGCATCCGCCTGGTGGAGGGTTACAGCTCGGATCTCACCGGACTGTCGTCCGGCGAAGCCGAGGCGCTGGCGCTGATCGCCAGTCCAGCTTCCATCGGCGCCAGCGATCTTGCGACACCGACCCGCACCGCGCTCGACAAACTCGCGGCGGCGGTGCCCTCGATGCACCAACTGCGTGCGCAGCACGCCCGCGGCCGACTGTTGTTCGATACCAAGGCCTGGTTCCGCTCCTCGGTGGCGTCGCCATTTCTGGATCAGCTGCGGGCCGCGGTCTGGAGGGACGAATGTATCCGCATCTCCTATCAGCGCGGCGACGGCACGCTCGATGACTACGACGTCGAGCCTTATGCGCTGGTGGTCAAGGTGGACACCTGGTACCTGATCGGTCAGCGCACCAAGGCCGGTCATAGCAAACCGGAGTTGCGCGTGTTCCGTCTTTCACGCATCCAGTCGCTCACGCAGAGCGGCCGCACGTTCGTGCGCGCCAAGGATTTCGATCTGCATCGATTCTGGGGCGCCTGGTGCGAGCGCTTCGAAAAGAATCCGCCACGCGACTACCCGGTGGACGTGCTCATCTCCTCGCGCGGCTGCAAGCAGCTGCTGCAGAACTACGGCGGCTGGTTCCGCTCGCAGCTCGAGCCGCTGGGTGAGAAATTCACCAACAAGCCGGTCACGCTCGATTTCGAGCGCGAGGATCAGGCGCTGCGCGTGCTCTTCACGTTGGGTGACGAGGTGGAGATCATCAAGCCGCGCGCGTTGCGTCGAAAATTGGGTGCGTTGGCCGCGCGCGTGGTGGCTGCCACTCGCTGAAGTGGCGTTACTTGCCGGTCTTCGGTCCCGCCAGCAGCCAGATCAGGAAGCCCAGCACCGGCAGCACGATGACCAGCACGGTCCACAGCACTTTCTTGCCGGTGGTGGCGCTGCTCTGAAAGATGTTGACGATGGCCCAGACGTCGGCGATCAGGACCAGCAGTCCCCAGAAACCGTTCAAATTGTTCATCAAGCGTCCTCCAGCGGTTTGCGCGCATTCTGGACGTTCGGCGCGATGGACGAGATACGCATTTTTCCGCGGGTGGTTCAGCTGTGGGTCTTGGGGTCCGATCCGCAGATACAGTTGCAGGTCGCAGCCTGGCGTGACTGTATCTCCCAGGCAGTTTCGTTTGCGGTAATACTGCGCGCCCGCTCGCCATTCGCTTGCTCATGACCGCGCAAATTTCACAGCGACAGATTGCGGTGCTGACGGTTACCGCTGCCGCGATCCTCATGATCACCATGGGCGCGCGGCAGACTTCCGGACTGTTCCTGCTGCCCATCACCGAGTCCACCGGCGTCTCGATCGTCGCCTTCAGCTTTGCGTTGGCCATCGGCCAGTTCGTGTTCGGCATGGCGCAACCGATCTTCGGTGCGGTCGCCGACAAGTTCGGGGCGATCCGCGTCATCGTGTTCGGCGCAGTACTGCTTGCACTCGGCTCGATTCTTACGCCGTTTGTCTCCAGCAGCGGCGGGCTGCTCCTGACCATGGGTGTGATGAGCGCGGCCGGCGCCGCGGCTGGCAGTTTCTCCATCCTCATCGGCATCGCCTCGCAGCGGCTGCCTCCGCAGAAGCGCTCGTTCGCCGCCGGCTTCATCAATGCCGGCGGCTCGATCGGGCAGTTCGTGTTCGCGCCGGTGGTGCAGTTCTTCATCGGCGCGAGCGGCTGGATGACGGCCATGTTCGTGACGGCCGCAGCCGCGCTGGTCACGATTCCTCTCACGTTCCTGCTGCGCCAGTCGAAGCAGGCGGCAGCGTCGATTGCGCAGGCGGCCACTGCCGCTGCTTCTCACGTGTCGTTGAGCGAGCAGCTGCGTGAGGCGTTGCGTAATCCAAGCTATTTGTATCTGCACGCCGGCTTCTTCACCTGCGGATTCCATGTGGCGTTCCTGGTGACCCACCTGCCCAGCGATCTGCAACTGTGCGGCCTGAGTGCTTCGGTGGCGGCGAATTCCTTGGCGCTGATCGGCCTGTTCAACGTTGCCGGCAGCCTGCTTGCCGGCTGGCTGGGGCAGCGCTATCGCATGAAGTATCTGCTCGTCTACATCTACGGCAGCCGCGCCGTGATCATTGCGATCTACCTCCTGATGCCCAAGACGGCGCTCAACGTTTACCTGTTCGCCGGCGCGCTGGGATTCACCTGGCTGGCGACGGTGCCGCCCACTGCGGGCCTGGTGGGCAAGCTGTTCGGTACCCGTTACATCGCGACGCTGTTCGGCCTGACGCTGGTGTCGCATCAGATCGGCGGTTTTCTCGGCGCCTGGCTGGGCGGCGTGGCGCTCGCGCAGAACAACAGCTACGACTGGATCTGGTACACGGACATGCTGCTGGCGCTGCTCGCCGCCGTGGTGAACCTGCCGATCCGCGAGGCTCGCCTGGAGCCGCAGCCAGCGGCCGCGTGAAGCAACGGGAATCGACGGGCGGCCAAGAACGCCTGGGATCTATCCGTCATTCCCGCGAAAGCCGGAATCCATCTGGCTGGTTCGACTGGATTCCCAACCCCGCCTACGCGGGGGCAGGCTCTGCGCGGGAATGACTGAGCGTGAGTAAACTAGGCCTTCTCCAGAATCCTGGCCGGCACTGTGCCGCCGTTGGCCGGCGCGCGCTTATCGCTAGCCGCGCCGCCGCATAAACTTCCGCCAGAACTCGAATTCCGAGGATTTCTCATGTCCGCACTGGTCACGCTGCGCAATGTCACCAAGAGCTATACCCGCGGCAAGCAGAAGGTCGAAGTCCTGCACGGCGTGGATCTGCAGATCGAATCCGGCGAATTCCTGGCGCTGATGGGGCCGTCCGGCTCCGGCAAGACCACCACGCTCAACCTGATTGCGGGCCTGGACCAGCCGACCGGCGGTGAAGTGGAGGTCAGCGGCAACCGCATCGACCGGCTCGCGCGCGGTGCGCTTGCTGACTGGCGGGCGCGCAACATCGGATTCATTTTCCAGTTCTACAACCTGCTGCCGGTACTGACGGCCGAGGCCAACGTGGAAGTGCCGTTGCTGCTCACCAATCTTTCCAGATCGGAGCGTCGGCGGCGTGTGCAGATCGCCTTGCAGCTGGTCGGTCTGGCCGATCGCGCCAAGCACAAGCCGAATGAGCTTTCCGGCGGCCAGCAGCAGCGCGTGGCAATCGCGCGCGCCATCGTTGCCGATCCAACGCTGCTGGTGTGCGACGAGCCCACCGGCGACCTGGATCGTCAGAATGCCGAAGAGATCATGAACCTGCTCAAGGCGCTCAACCGCACGCAGGGCAAGACCATCGTCATGGTGACGCACGATCCGCGTGCCGCTGAATATGCCTCGCGCGAGCTGCACCTGGACAAGGGCAAGCTGGCCAAGGAGGAAGTGAGGCACGTGGCATGAAATATCTGCCGCTCATCTGGGCCGGACTGTGGCGCAAGAAGGCGCGCACCATCTTCACCATGCTGTCGATCGTGGTGGCGTTCCTGCTGTTCGGCCTGCTGCAGGGGATCAACCAGGGCTTCAACACGGTGGTGCAGAACCTCGACGTCGACCGCCTGTACGTGACCGCCAAGACCAACCTGACCGACGGCCTACCGATCGCCTACGCCAGCCGCATCAAGGCCGTGCCGGGCGTGCGCCAGGTGTCCTACTGGACCTACTTCGCCGGTTACTACCAGGACTCGCGCAATCCGATACCGGCCTTCGCCACCGACCCGGTGGCGCTGTTCGACATCTACAAGGATCTGAAGATCAAGCCCGAGTACCTGCAGGCCATGCAGCGCACCCGCACCGGCGTGCTGATCAACGAGCAGCTGGCGGCGAAATACCGCTGGAAGCTCGGCGACCGCATTCCGCTCGGCACCTCGATCTGGACCAACAAGGACGGCAGCAATACCTGGAATTTCGACGTGGTCGGCACCTTCGACAGCAGCGACCTGGGCGGCGGCTTTCCCGGCTTCTATCTGAACCAGAGCTACTTCGATGAGGCCGCGGCCTTTGGCCGGGGCACGGTCCATTACTACATCGTCGCCATCGACGATCCGGCGCAGGCCACGGCCGTTTCACAGCGGATCGACGCGCTGTTCGTCAACTCCGCCAACGAGACGCGCACCCAGACCGAATCGGCACTGGCACAGATGCAGCTCAAGCAGATCGGCGACATCAACTTCATCGTCAATGCGATCGTCGGTGCGGTGCTGTTCACGCTGCTGTTCCTCACTGCCAACACCATGATGCAGTCG
This sequence comes from Povalibacter sp., assembly GCA_035556415.1. Classification (GTDB taxonomy): domain Bacteria; phylum Pseudomonadota; class Gammaproteobacteria; order Steroidobacterales; family Steroidobacteraceae; genus Steroidobacter. The sequence goes on along the minus strand of DATMEZ010000166.1, from coordinate 112,065 downwards.
GTGCGCGAGCGCACCGGCGAGTTGGCGGTGCTCAAGACGCTCGGCTTTTCCGATGGCAAAGTGCTGTCGCTGGTGCTGATCGAGTCGTTGGCCCTGTGCGCGTTCGCCGCTGCCACAGGCATTGCGCTCGCTGCGACGGCATTCCCGTTGCTCAAACCCATCTTCGGCAATTTCCAGATGCCGGGCATCGTAGTGGCCATGGGCGCCGGCCTGGCGCTGTTGCTGGCGTTCATCAGCGGCTTTGCTCCGGCGTGGCGGGCGCGGCAGCTCAACATCGTCGATGCATTGGCCGGACGCTGAGCCGAGGAGCCTTCGATGAAGACCTTCAGACAGATCGGCGCGGTCACCCTGATGAACCTGCGCAGCCTGCCGCAACGCCTCGGCACTTCGGCCGTCATCGTCATCGGCATTGCCGGTGTGGTCGCGGTGCTGGTGTCGGTGCTGGCCATGTCCACCGGCATGCTCAAGACCCTGACCCAGGCCGGCGCCGAGGACCGGGTGATCGTGCTGCGCAACGGCTCTGCCTCCGAGATGGGCAGCAACCTGGGGCGCGATGCAGTGCGCCTGATCGTGGATGCGCCTGGCATCAAGCGCGATGCCGAAGGCAGGTCATTGGCGTCGGTCGAGACGCTGCGCCTGGTGAATCTGTTCAAGCAGGGCGACGGCACCGAGGTCATGGTGACCTTGCGGGGCGTCGGTCCGCAGGTGCTGGGCGTGCGGCCGGAAATGAAGATCATCGAGGGCCGCATGTTCCGGCCCGCGGTCAACGAGATCATCGTCGGCAAGGCGGCCAAGGCCCAGTTCAGGAACATGAATCTCGGCGACCAGATCACTACACGCGGCGCAACCTGGACCGTGGTGGGCGTGTTCAGCAGCGACGGCAGCTCGCACGAGTCCGAGTTGATCGCCGATGCGGAGACGGTGAACGGGGCAGATCAGCGCGGCGGATTCGCCAGCGTCATCGCACGCCTGGAGTCGCCGCAGGCCTTCCAGAAATTCAAGGACGCGCTCAGCTCCAATCCGGCGTTGGCGGTGGATGTGAGCCGCGAGCGCGAATACTACGAGCGTCAGTCCGAAACCATCAGCAAGGTGATCTCGGTGGTTGCCTACGTGGTGGGTGGCATCATGGCGATCGGTGCGATCTTCGGTGCGCTGAACACGATGTATTCGGCGGTGAGCGAGCGGCTGCGGGAAATCGCTACGCTACGGGCGCTCGGTTTCGGCGCCACCGCCATGGTCATCTCGGTGCTGGTCGAAGCACTGCTGCTGGCTTTCATCGGCGGTGCGATCGGAGCTGCGCTGGCATGGCTCTTCTTCAACGGCCACGTGGTCGGCACTACCGCTGGCGGCGTCAGCGGTCATCTGATCTTCGAGCTGACCGTGAGCGCACAGCTGATCACCACCGGCATCGTCTGGGCTTGCGTGATCGGCCTGATCGGCGGCCTGTTCCCCGCCGTACGCGCCGCGCGGCTACCGGTGGTCGAGGCGCTGCGCGCTGTGTGAGCTCATTGATGTTTCAAATCTTGAAGCCGAATCCGGCACAACCTTTCTAGCGTCGTTCTGGCCGGGCCAGAACGACGCCTGGCACGACGTGTCATCCGCGTCTCCCGGGAACCGATTGTTTCCCGGCCGCCGGCCCGCAAAGAATCGAACGTGCGTTGTGGCTGCCGTTTCTCTCCCGGACAGCCGGGAGAGAAGCGGAATGGCGACTATTTCTCGATCGGTCCGAGGAAGTCGGCCTTGCCCAGCTCGACGCCGTTGTGGCGCAGCAGGTTGTACGTCGTCGTGACGTGGAAGAAGAAATTCGGCAGCGCCCAGTACCGCAGATACGTCAGCCCGGTGAACGAGAAATCGCGCTGCGAAGTCTTGATCACGACGCTGCGTTCTTCGGAGCCGTCGATCTGTTCGGGCTTGAAGCTCTTGAGGTAGTCGACGGTCTTGTCGATGCGCGCGATCAGTTCCGGCAGGGTCGTTTCCTTGTCCTCGAACTTCGGCGCCTCGGTGCCGGACAGGCGGGCAGCGGCGCCCTTGGCGGCATCGCTGGCGATCTGGATCTGGCGCGACAGCGGGAACATGTCCGGCGCCAGCCGGCTGTTGACCAGGATGGAAGGATCGAACTTGCGGGCCGCGGCATGCGCCGCGCCTTTCTCCAGGAAAATTTTCAGGTTGCCCAGCAACTGAACGAAGACGGGAATGGAGGCTTCGTACATGGAAATGGTCATTGCCGATCGCTCTAGTGGTTCAAGGGGCGTGGATTATAGAGTGACCGTCGGGCGCGCCGGGTTACAAGCAAGCCATCCGTCGTCCCTGACGGATGTGGAAGCCCACTAAGACACCGGTGCTATTTCTGATTGCGCGGCGTGAATACGTCCACGGACAAGGTGACCGTGCGACTCTCGTTGGCCGTCAACGCGCCGACGCCGATGACGCGTCGCGCGAGTTCTTCGCCGCGGTCGTTCCGGATCGAAACGACCACGGAGTATTCCCACGCATCGGCGTTTTCCTGGTTACGGAACTCACCTTCGACGCGCAGCGCCGAGAAGCTCGGCTGCGCGCGCCGATCGACGATGGCCTGCGCATCGAAACGCAGATGATGCTGGCATCCCGGGCAGATGCTGGCGCTTTCGAGGATCGTCGCCTTGCAGTGCGGACAGACCCTGGTTTTGCCGGGCGTCGCGACGCGGCTGCTGCTCATGCTGCGCGCGCGTCAGCTCTTGGCCTTTTCGTCCCAGCCGAACTCGGCACGACCGCGCATTCTCGACCCGGCGGCGACGGTGAGCGAACCGGCCTTGAGATCGCCGTTGAGCACGCCAGTCTGCAGCAGCTCGACGCGCGAGGCGGCATCGATGTTGCCTTCCATCTCGCCGCCGACCACGACCGTGTTGGCGCGGACGCCGCCGGTGAGGTGCGCGCCCGGCTCGATCGTCAGGTTGCCCTGCACGTGCACATCGCCCTTGAAGTTGCCGGCGATGCGTACGTGGCCGGCACCTTCGATCTTGCCTTCGATGGTGAGGCCGGAGGCGATCAGTGATTCCTTGCCTTCGGCCCGCGCGCTGTCGTTACGCGGTGGCGTCGTGCGTGCCGGCTCCAGGCTGGCGACGGCGGCTACCGGGTCCTTGGCGGCGGGTTCCTTGTCCGGCGTGCTCTGTTCCCGGCCGTATTGATCTTTCCACAACGCCATGACCCAGCCCTCCTGCGGCAACGATTGAAGTGATGAAAACGGCCCGACGCGGGCCGAGCTGTTGTAGATACGACAGCGGACTTCAAAGTGTCAAACTTATCGACAGTTCTGTCGGGGAGTGCCGACAGTCGGGCGAGGCAAGGCCACTGGGGTCGCAGATTGGGCGGGAAGAGGCCGGGGAAGCAGTCGAGCGCCGGGGAAGCGCTAAGGAGAGTCGAGCCGGGAAAGCAAAGCCACGAGGGGTCACCCCTCATGCCGGGGAAGCAGGCTCAGGGACGAAGGATGGTCGGGCGATGAGACAAACGAGATCGGGGCGGGAATCGACATGGCACATGGCCTGGGAAAAACCGCCTCGACAGCGGCCGGCCGCGCCCGCAAGAACCAGCCTCACGCAGGGCGGTTCTCGCGGGGAGCCACTTGCCATCAGGCATTGCTGTCGAGCGTCCACATCAGCGTGATCGCCAGCGTGCCTACCAGGAAAACGGCGGGGATCAGGATCATTTCAAACACCTCCTTTCAGTTCGTTCATTTTGCGTTGCAGCATAGCATTAATCCCAAGAACGTCAATAGCTTCGGCATGCGGTTTCTGCATAGCACAAGAACGTTTCGGACAGTCATTCCGTGATCTGGTCGATAGCGCCCGGCGCCGCTTAGGTATTTGCCGGCGGGTCTGATTGGAGGCGCGGACCGCGGCGTATAGTCGCCGCCACAAAAAGCCACGCGCGCACGTTCAAGGGAGGTCTGATGATCAAGCTCACGATCAACGGCAAGGCCCAGGAAGTGGAAGCGGCGGACGACACGCCCTTGCTCTGGGTCCTGCGCGACACACTGGGGCTGACGGGGACGAAATACGGGTGCGGCATGGCGCTGTGTGGCGCATGCACCGTGCATGTCGATGGCGCGCCGACGCGCTCGTGCGTCACGCCGGTGAGCGCGGTGGCCGGCAAAACCATCACCACCATCGAAGGGCTTTCACCGGATCGTAGTCATCCGGTGCAGCGCGCCTGGATCGAGATCGACGTCCCGCAGTGTGGTTACTGTCAGTCCGGTCAGATCATGTCGGCCGCCGCACTGCTGGCGAAGAACCTCTCGCCCACCGATACCGACATCGATACCGCCATGGCCGGCAACATCTGCCGCTGCGGCACCTATCCGCGAATCCGCAAGGCCATCCGTCGCGCGGCGGAACTCGCCGGCAAGGAGGGCTGATCATGTCGCTCGAGCACATCAAGGATTCGCCGGGCTCCGACCTGTCCCGGCGCGGCTTTCTGAAATCGGCCGCCGCGGTCTCCGGTGGATTGGTGATCGCCCTGTACCTGCCGGGCTGTGGCAAGCCGGAGAATGCGGCGACATCCGGTCCCGCCAGGATGATCGAGGCCAACGCCTGGCTGCGCATCGGCACCGACAGCTCCGTCACGGTGCTGTGCGACCGCTCGGAAATGGGCCAGGGGGTCTACACGGCGCTGCCGACGCTCATCGCCGAGGAACTCGGCGTCGCGCCCGATACCATCAAGGTCGAATTCGCACCGGCCGGTGCGGCTTACGTCAATTCGTTGATCGGCTCGCAAGTCACCGGTGGCAGCACCAGCGTGCGCGACGCGTGGGAGAAGTTACGCATGGCGGGTGCCGAAGCACGCGAGCGGCTCATAGCGGTCGCGGCGAAGGAGTGGAGCGCGCCGCCATCATCGTGCACGGTCGCCGATGGTTACGTGACTTTCACCACCCGTCGCAAATCCTTCGGTGAGCTGGTCGAGGCCGCCGCGGCCTTGCCGAAACCGGAAAATATCCAGCTGATCCCCAAGGACAAGCATCGCTTCATCGGCAAGCCGCAGAAGCGGCTCGACACGGGCTCCAAAGTGGATGGCAGCGCGCAGTTCGGTATCGACGTGCGCCTGCCCGGGATGCTGTACGCCGCGCTGGCGCAGTCGCCCGAGCTGGGAGCGACGCTCGACAGCTTCGACGGCGAAAAGGTCAAGACGATGCCGGGTGTGAAGCAGGTCGTTCAGACCTCGTCCGGCGTGGCCGTGATCGCCGATTCCTGGTGGCAGGCCAGGCAGGCGCGCGATGCGCTGGAGATCAAGTGGAAGTCCGGCCCCAATGCCAAGCTCAACAACGCGGCGATCTACGCCGGGCTGAAAACGGCCGCGGCCGGCAAGGGCAAGATGGTTCGCAGCGAAGGTGATGCCGATGCTGGCCTGAAGGCGGCGGCCAAGCGCGTCGAAGCAGTCTACGAACTGCCCATGCTGGCGCACGCGACGCTGGAGCCGCAGAACTGCACCGCCGAGTTCAAGGACGGAGCGTGTCACATCTACGTGCCTACCCAGGCGCAGTTGATGGCGCAGGCCGCCGCAGCGCAGGCGGCGGGATTGCCGGCCGAGAAAGTGTTCGTTCACACCACCTTTCTCGGTGGCGGTTTCGGTCGGCGGCTGGACGTGGACTTCGTGCCGGCGGCAGTCGAATGTGCGAAGGCCGCCGGTGTGCCGGTCAAGCTCCTGTGGACGCGTGAGGACGACACGACTCACGACAAGTATCGGCCGCCGGCGCGCAACGTGTGCTCCGCCGGGCTCGACGACCAAGGCAAGCTCACCTCGTTCAAGCTGCACCTGGTGGCGCCGTCGATCACGTCGCGCTGGGCGCCGGATGCGGTCAAGGACGCCGTCGATCCGTTTGCCATCGAGGCCGCGCACAACTATCCGTATGACGCGGCCAACGTGTACATCGATTACCTGCAGCACGAGATCGGCATCGACGTCGGCTACTGGCGCTCGGTCAGCCACGCGCTCAACTGCTTCGCGGTGGAGAGCTTCATGGACGAGGTCGCGGTGGCCGCGGGCAAGGACCCGTACCAGTTCCGTCACGATCTGCTCGCGAAGCAGCCGCGCTGGCAGGCAGTGCTGGATGCCGTGGCCCAGAAGGCGCAATGGGGCAGGGCCGCGGAAGGACGGCACCAGGGGATCGCGCTGATGTCGGGTTACGACAGCTACCTGGCGCAGGTGGTGGAGATCTCGGTGCAGGAGAAGCAGCTCAAGATCCACAAGATCGTGTGCGTGATCGACTGCGGCCAGATGGTGAATCCGGACATCGTGCGCCAGCAGGCCGAGGGCGGCATCATTTTCGGATTGACCGCGGCGCTGTACGACGACGTCAACATCGTCGGCGGCAAGGTCCAGGAGCGCAACTTCGACAGCTACCGGCTGTTGCGCATCAACGAGACCCCCGAGATCCAGGTCTACCTCCTGGAGGGCGAGGACAAGCCCGGCGGCATGGGCGAGCCGGCCGTGGCGCTGGTGGCGCCGGCGCTATGCAACGCGATCTACGCGGCGACCAAGAAGCGCCTGTACAAGCTGCCGGTCGCCAAGCAGGGATTCGCCGTTTAAGGGGGCTTGCTCGTCACTCCCGCGCAGGCGGGAGTCCATCCGCCGACCCGATGGATTCCCGCCCCGTCTGCGCAAGGCCAAGCTCTGCGCGGGAATGACCAGGAATCAAGTGAATCTCCGCCGCCATGACGTTGCGGATGCAATCGGGTGTGCTCCGAGAGCCGCCGCCGCACCGGTCTTCAGTGCGGGTCATGACCCTGCACACCCGCGGATCGAAATGCGCACGCGTTGCAGTTCGGCTGAATCGCTCGTCGCGAGCAGGAGTCGTGGATGCAGCGTCGGCGTAAACGAGCCGCCGCGAATTCGTCGATGATCTGCCGCTCGTTTGCGGTCACATCGCGGTCGGGTCGTCTCTACATTTGCGCAGGCCGCGGGAGTATGCTCGATCGAGTCAACGCTCCTGCCTCAGCGCCCAACTCATCACAACCAACTCATCTAGGGAGATCGCGATGGCCGATAAAACCGTTCGGGGTCGATTTGTCTGGCACGAGCTGATGACGCCGGATTCCGCCGCCTCCCAGGCCTTTTACGCCAAGGTATTGGGCTGGAAGACCCAGGCCTGGGAACAGGATCCCTCCTATTCCATGTTCGCTGCCGCCAGCGGACCGCTGGGCGCCACCGTGGCCGAGTCCACGCAGGCGCCGCACTGGATTGCCTACATCGGCACTGCCGACATCGAGGAGGCCGTGCGCCAGGCGCAGCAACTCGGAGCGAACGTCATCAAGGACGTCACGCTCATCGACACCGGCGGCCGTTACGCTCTGCTGGCCGATCCGCAGGGCGCCAAGTTCGGTGTGTACGCGTCCGATGCGCCGGCCCAGAAAGAGAAGGCGCCCCAGCGCGGCGAATTCTCCTGGCATGAGCTTGCGGCCGCGGATGCCGCGGCGGCGCTCGACTTCTACGGCCAGGTGTTCGGCTGGGAGCTGATCGACAAGCACGACATGGGGCCGATGGGCTTCTATTACATTTTCGGGCGCAACGGCGTGCCCTTGGGGGGTGCTTTCGATCGCACCGCCGACATGCCGGGCGGGCCGGCCTGGGTGGGTTATGTGCGGGTCAAGGATCTGGACAAGGCGATCCAGAAGGTCAAATCGAGCGGCGGCACGCTGCTGATGGGGCCGATGGAAGTGCCGGGCGGAGACTGGATTGCCCAGTTCGCGGATCCGCACGGTGCGCTGTTCTCGGTGCACACGCTCAAAGCCGACCGTGAACAAGCCAAAGCGGCTCCCGCACCCGCGGCTGCACCCGAGCCGGCGCCAGCTGCCGCGCCTGCTCAGAAGGCAGCGGTCGCAAGCAAGCCTGCAAGCCGCAAGCCCGCTGCAAAGAGCAAGGCCAAGACCCGGTCCGCCGCCGCTAAGAAGAAAGCCAGCAAAAAGAAAACCGCCAAGAAGAAGACTGGCAAGAAGAAGGTCGCTGGAAAGAAGGTGGGCAAGAAGAAGGCCGGCAGGAAGGCGGCGAGGCGCACCGTAGCGAAGTCCGCGAAGCGCAGTGCCCGTAAGACCGCGAAAGGGCGAGCCAAGGCGGCCAGGAAGACCCAGAAGCGCGCTGGCGGAAAGAAGAAGGTTGCGAAGGCTCGCAAGAAGGCGCGGCGCGCCAAGTAATTTCTGCACAGGATCAGGGCAGCGCCGCTGCAGCGCGCGCTGCCGGATTGACCGAATATTGAGAGAGCATCCGGGGTCTCACCCCGGTCGCGGCGTGGCTTTTCGATGCGGGCAGCGGCAAGACGCTGTCCTCGAGGAAGTACCCGCCCGACTCCAGATCGAGGCAGGCGGGTTCGTGGCCCGCCTGCTTTTTTCTTGCCTGCCGCCGCGCGGGTCCGCCATCGCGACCTGCTAAGATCGGCCCCCGCGGCGCGCGTCGCCATCGGCAGCAACCCTTTCAAGTCAGAGATCAAGAATGAAGACTGTACGCGGCAAGACTTTCAACGGTCAGCGCATCGTCCTGGACGGCAAGTCCTTCGTGGAATGCCATTTCAAGGATGCGCATCTGATCATTGAGGGCAACGGCCTGTTCGAGATGCACAACTGCCAGATCGAGGAAGATTGCCGCCTGGCGGTGGAAGGTCCGGGCCAGGTGCTGCTGCACGTACTCAAGATGATGCTGTACTCCGGCGGCTGGATGTCGCGCGTCGCCGATAACGTGCTGCACACCGTGCGACAGCCGCCGAAAGCAGCCGCCAAGAACAAAGCCGCCGGCTGATCCGTCGGGAAATCCGCGCCGCACCGTGGCGACGGATTTTCGGTGAAATCCTCATGCGGCGTGAGCATTCGCCCGTCGCCCGATGCATTGCGAGGAGCCACCCCATCGACGCGGAACTGCCCTGATGCGCAGGGCATTGGACTGTTGTCGATTGCTACAAGCGGGTGAGCACTATGCGCAACTTCATGGCGTTGATGCTGGGTGTGGGACTGATGATGGCGGGCCTGCAGACACCAGCAGCGAATGAGTACGGCAACCGCAGCGATGCCGGTCTGACGGCGAGCGTGAAAACCGCGCTGATCAAGAACAGGGACACCAAGGCCAGCCAGATCAATGTGGAGACCAGCGAAGGCGTGGTGCAGCTGAGCGGCTTCGTGGATTCCGAGCAGTCTCGTGACGCGGCCGAGGCCACGGCCAAGAACGTAGAGGGCGTCAAGGAAGTACAGAACAAGCTCATGATCCGCGACGGTGAGCGCTCCGCCGGTCGGGCAACCGACGACGTCGTGATCGCCGCCAAGGTGAAGGGCGAGATCGCCGGCAAGGCCGGGTTGGGCACGGCGGCCGACGTGAACGTGGAAGTGAATAGCGGCGTGGTCGAGCTGAGCGGCTTCGTGCCGAGCATGGACCAGAAGATGAAGGCGGCCGAGGTCGCGCGTGGCGTCAGCGGCGTGAAGGATGTTCGCAACAACATCTCTCTCAAGCCGGAAGGCTGAGCGCCAACGCAGCCGCCGCAGTCCGGCGGCGAATTCGGCAGGCTCTCGAAAGTTGCGGGGCTCCCGGGAAAGCCGGGAACCCCGCAGTCGGTGACGAATCCTCGACCTGGCAGGGCTTACGGCAGCGGTCGGCCGGATATCATTTCGCTGCGGCGCCTTTTCCGCCCTCGATCATTTTCGCCAGTGCGTAAACCGTTTCGAGCACGGGCATGGCGACCTCATGTTTGCGGCCGACGCGCACCGCGTTGCCGAGAATCGCTTCGATCTCCAGCGGCCGGCCGCTTTCGAAGTCCTGCGCCATGCTGGTCTTGTATGCCGGCATTCCCAGCGTCGAGGCGATCAGCTGATCGATGACCTGGGCCGGCAGCGGATGTCCTGCCGCGGCGGCGATGTCGCACACCTCCTGCATCGCGCGGCGGATGAACGCCTGATCCTGCGGCGTGCGCAACATCATGGTGGTGTCGAGCACGCCGCCCATGATGGAGATGGGATTGAACGAGGCGTTCCACACGGCTTTCTGCCAACGCACCGTGACGATGCGCTCGTGGAGCTTGCAGCCGATCTTGCCGGCTTCGAACAATGCGGCCAGCTGCTGTGCGGCCGGCGTGATGCCGGACGGATAGCGACCCAGCACCATCGAGCCCAGCGATTGATGATGGACCTCGCCCGGACCGGTGCGGCCCACGCCGACGAAGGCGACGCTGCTGAGCAGCTCGTTCTGCGGGAACGCCTGAGCAATCTCCTCTTCGATGTCGATGCCGTTCTCGATCAGCACGATGACCGTGCGCGGACCGACGGCCGGCCGGATCAGGGCCGCGCGATCGATGCCCGGCAGAATCTTCACCGCAAGAATGAGGTAGTCCGGCGGGCTGGTGTTTTCAGTGACATCGCGCAGCACGGCATTCGGGCGAAACACGTGATCGCCGAGCAGCGAGCTGCGAATACGGTAGCCGTCGCGCTTCACCTGCTCGTAGTCCGAGCGACACACAACTGATACCTGCGCGCCTTGTCGCGCGAGCGCCGAACCGAACAGTGCGCCGACTGCGCCGGCGCCGACAATGAGAATGGAAGGGGAGTGCGTGCTCATCGATACGTCCTGCAAAATGCCGAGCAGGCATCGTACCGTTTGAGCTCGGCTTCCTGCCATCAACTTCGGCTGCGTTGCGTCGTGCGTGATCGTTTCAGTCGTCGCAACAGCAGTCCGTACACTGCCACATTCAGTGCAATCACCAGCGCCCCGATCGCAATCTGCATGCCGCGGCTGAGCCCATCCGGATAAAGCAGCGCGACGACGTAGTGATCGATGAAACCGCCGCTGTAGCCTGCCTCGCCGCCGCGAGTGCGCAGTGCGTTTTCCAGCGGTGTCAGTGGGCAGACGCGTCCGGTGAACTCCACGAATGCACCCCACGCAGCTGCCGGTACGTGCAGCCAGGCCGCTCGCGGCCAGCGCAGCGCCAACAGTCCACCCAGCACGACGAAGACCACGAATGCCAGGTGAACGATGAGCACGACATCGGCGAATACGCGATAGGGCATGATCTGCGCTCTACCACAGGCCATGACCCGGAACCAGTCGGCGCCGCTGCCGCAACCCCTGAAAAATGCTGCCGTCCGTGGCGCCGGACCGGCGAACTGCCGATAATGTCGCGCCCAAAAATTGCCCCGTTCCATGAGGACCGCATGCACCTGCCCAGCCTGAGCGCCGCCGAGCTTCGCAACTTCCACAGCCAGATCCGCCAGCGTTATGACGCATTCGCCCAGCGTGGCCTGAAGCTGAACCTGACCCGCGGCAAACCCTCCGCGGCGCAGCTGGACCTGAGCAACGAGCTGCTGGCGCTGCCGGGCGGCCGCGATTTCCTGTCCGGCAGCATCGACTGCCGCAACTACGGCGAGCTGCAGGGTCTGCCGGAATTGCGCGCGCTGCTGGCGCCGGTGTTCGGTGTGAGCGCCGATCGTGTCGTCATCGGCGAGAACGCCAGCCTTTCCCTGATGCACGACTCGGTGGCTTTCTCGCTGCTGAAAGGCAACTGCGACAGCGAACGGCCCTGGTCCAGGGAATCGCGCATCGCCTTCCTGTGCCCGGTGCCCGGCTACGACCGGCATTTCTTCATCTGCCAGGAGTTCGGCATCGAGATGATTGCCGTGCCGCTGACCGAGCACGGTCCGGACATGGCGGTAGTGGAGCAGCTGGTCGCGCAGGACCCGCAGATCAAAGGCATGTGGTGCGTGCCCAAGTACAGCAATCCCACCGGCACCGTGTATTCGCACGAAACCATCGAACGGCTGGCGAAAATGAAAACCGCCGCGCGCGACTTCCGGCTGTTCTGGGACAACGCCTACGCCGTGCATCACCTCACGGACGAGCGCATCGAGATTGCCAGCATCGATGCAGCGTGCGCGCGGCACGGCAACCCGAATCGCGCCTTCATCTTCGGCTCGACTTCGAAGGTCACGTTTGCCGGCGCCGGTGTGGGTGTGTTCGCGAGCTCGAAGGAGAACGTGGCCTGGTACCTGAAGCGCATCGAGAAGCGCACCATCGGCGGCGACAAAGTGAACCAGCTGCGTCACCTGCGGCTGCTCGGCAACACTGACGGCATCGCCCGGCTGATGGATCGGCATCGCGCGATCCTGGCGCCGAAATTCTCGAAGGTGCTGGAAGTGTTCGAGCAGCATCTCGGCGCAGGTGCCGAGGCCGGAGGCGGCGTTGCCAGCTGGACTACGCCGAAGGGTGGCTACTTCATCACGCTGGATGTTGCCGACGGGTGCGCCAAGCAGGTCGTGAAGCTGGCGAAGGCAGCGGGCGTGGAGCTCACGCCGGCAGGTGCTACGCATCCGCTCGGAAACGATCCGCACGATCGCACGATTCGCATCGCACCGAGCTTTCCGGATCTCGCCGAAGTTGCACAGGCGGCCGAAGGTGTCGCCGTGTGTGTGCAGTTGGCTGCAGTCGAGAAGCTGCTGCAGTCGCGAGCTTGATCGCTTCGCTTGGTTGCACGCAGCGTTGACATATCGTTGACATCTTGGGCGTGCGCGCCGGGAACTATCTGCTGCGCGCCTGCCTTTCTCCGAAGACCGGCCGCGGTGCGGCCGGTGTCAGCGATTTCAAGCTAGTTCAGGAGATCACCATGCGTGCATTGATCGTTCTATTTGCCGCCGCGCTCGCGGTGGGACTGGGCGGCTGCAAGAAAAACGATGCAGTCGACAGCACTACCACGCCGCCGATGGAGCAGCCGTCGCAGATGCCGCCTCCTCCGGAAGCAACACCGGAGCCGCCTATCGACCAGCCGAGCACCGAGGTACCGCCGGCCGAGGAGATACCGCCCGCCAATCCGGATTCGGGCGAAACGATTCCGCCGTCCACCGGGTCCCCGCCGCCCAATCAATGAGGACGACTACGGCTTGAGGCGTTGACGGTTGCATCGTCGATGCCCCGTGAGCGGGGCCGCAATGACTGCTTGCTCTAACTTCCGATGCCGCGATGTTCGCGGCATCTTTTTTTACCTGCCGGTTTCAGCTCAGTCGAGCACCTTGCGTGCGCGTTCCTGATAGCGCAGCGCCGAGGTGCGCAGGTTGTTGTCTTCGAGATGAAACGGTGTCTGTGCGATATAGGCAAGCGCGCGTGGCACACCGAACTCATTGATGAGCGGCCTTATCAGAAGGATGCCGCCGTAGCGTTGCACGTCGAGATACTCGGAATCTCCCTTGCGCCACACGCGCTTGCGGAAGCCGGAGAAATCTTCCGGCCAGATCATGTCGAGGCGGTTGGAGTTGAAGATGGGACTGCGACGCTCCTTCACGTACTCGGCAATGCCTTTCACCACCATCTCGCACGGCAGGCGCTTGCTCACGTCGATCGAGGTGCAGTCCTTGTGCGGCCACGACAGGCCACGTTCCTTCGCTGCCTCCTGCAAGTACGCGCTCCATAGCACGTTGTCGATAGCTTCGACCACCGGGTAGGTCTGCCGGTACTGCTCGTTTTGATAGAGCGGCCAGTAGTACGCGGCCCAGTTCAGCGGATTCGGTGTCTTCGCGCTCAGCACCACGCGCGGAAAGATCAATGTCTTGTGCTGCTGATCGTAGGCAATCGCGCCGCCGAACGTTTTGTACTCGGGGTCGCGGCTGGTGACGAACTTGATCTGCAGATCGTGCGGCAGGATGCCGAAGACGTCGCCGAAAGCGTTCTCGATGGCTTCGGTGCGATACGAGACCAGTTCGGCGAACTCCTGCCTGCAGCGGGCGCGGCTCTCGCTATCGCACGCCAGGCTCCACAGCGGAAGCAGGAGTGCGATCAGAACCAGCGCCAACCGCGCGCCGGTGTAACTCGGCCGCCGTCTCGACATCGTGCCGCTCCTGAAGAAGAGGCAAGAAGCTAACGGAACTTCGCGCCAGGAGGTTCCGTGTCGACCAAACCTTGATCGCAACGTTGCGCAGCGTCAATGCGTAACGACGCCGTGAAAATGCGAACGACATGATCACGTTCACGGCATGAAAAGCTGCGGCGATCGTGGGTGCGAAGCGACAAGCGCGAGTGACGGCACGGAACGGGCAATCGTGAGCCCGCATTCGTCGAGATCTGAACGACGTCGCCGCAACGTTGCCACGTTGGTGAAAAACGACGCGCAGCGGCTTCAGCGGTGAAGAGGATTACCGCCGCTTTCCGCTTCTGCGGGATGCACGTACGTCGTGTCGTTTTTCGCTGGGCCGCCGCATCAGTGCCGATGCTGGTGACTGATCTGGCCGCGCAATGCATCGCTCATGAGTTTGCGGAAGTCGCGTCCGTTCACGTGGATGAGCGCGCAGTGATCGCCGCCTTCGAAGTACACATCGTCGGCATACAACAGACTTTCGTCGACGATTGCATCCACGCCGTACGCCTGCGCCAGCGGCGGAATCGCGCCGGGCTCGCAATCCATGAACAGACCCGCCAGTTCACCTTCGGTGGCGAGCCCCACCGGACGGCCCAACACTTGTCGCACCGCGCCGAGGTCGACCATGTGCGTGGCCGGCAGCACCGCCATCAGATAACCCTGGCTGTCTTCCAGCATCACGCACTTCGCCAGCCGATCACCCGGAATGTGCGCGGCCTGCGCGGTGTAAGTGCTGTTCCATGTATGCCGGTGCGCGACCACGTCGTAAGGCACGTGCGCCTGGTTCAGGAAATTCTCGACCGATGCGGCGATGGTCATGACTCGATCCTCCGGCCGGACGACGTCGAGGACGATAGACCCTTCCGCCGCGACGCGGAAGTTGCGGGTTTTGCAGGTTGGCTAGCGCTGGCCGCACGCCACAAATGCAGCACCGCATAACCGCGCCAGGGTCGCCATTGTTCGGCGCGCGTTTGCAACTGACGCGATGTCAGTGGTGTGCCATCAGGCGCTGCCATGCGTCGCAGAATCAAATCGCCCGATGGGAACGCGTCCGGTTCGCCCAAGGCGCGCAGCGCAATATATTGAGCCGTCCACGCACCAAAGCCGGGCAATGATGCAAGCGCCACGGTCACTTCCTCGACGCCGGCGCTGAAATCGAGTCTTCCTTCCATCACCGCGCGTGACAGGGCGTGCAATGCAGCGATCCTGGCGCCGGTGATGCCGAGGCCATCCAGGTTTGCAGCGGCCAGCGCTGCTGCCGATGGGAACAGGTGAGTCAGTCCGCTGCTGTCGTCATCGATCCGACGGCCAACCCGTGCGACCACTCGCGCGGCAAGTGTGCGCGCAGCCGCAACACTGACCTGCTGTCCGAGCACGGCGCGCACCGCACACTCGAATGCGTCCCAGGCGCCCGGAATGCGCAGGCCAGGATGCGTGCGTACCAAGCGCGACAGCAGGCGGTCCGGCTGAAACGTGGCGGCGATGCGAGTCGGATCGGCGGCCAGATCGAACATGCGTCGCGCTGCGGCAGAAATCTGGAACAGCGCAGCGGGGGGTGCGCCGTGTACTCGAAGCTCGAGCGCATCTTCACGGCCGAGCGCTCGAACGCAGACGATGGCGTGACCATTGTCGACGGCCACCGTTCTCGCGTAGCCGCGCTCGTCGACGCGCTCGACTCCCGGCACCGCTCGTGTCGCCAGGAAGTTGCTCACATGAGTCCAATCGTAAGGAGGTCGGAATGCGAGCTTGAGTGCGACCTCGTCGGCACCTGTAGTGGTGCGATTGCCGTGCTGGCGACGCAGTTCGCGCGGTGCGCGCTGATACGTTTTCTGAAACGTGTCGTTGAAGCGGCGCAGGCTGCCGAAGCCGGCAGCCAATGCGATCTGCGTGATCGGCAAGTCGGTGTCGTCGAGCAGGCGCTTCGCGAAGTGCAGTCGACGCGTCTGCGCGACGGCGAGCGGCGATGCTCCGACATGCTGAGTGAACAGGCGATGCAGGTGACGCGGCCCGATACCGACGCGCAGGGCCAGCTCGTCCACCGATATTTCGTCCAGCGCTCCATCCTGAATGAGGCGCAGGGCGCGGCGGATCACCGCAGACGTTCCCAGCCAGGCTGGCGTGCCCGGCGCTGCTTCGGGACGGCAACGCAGGCACGGACGAAATCCCGCTTCGGCCGCCGCCGCGGCGCTCGCGTAGTACTGCACGTTGCTGCTCTTCGGGGACGGTGCGGGACAGATCGGCCGACAATAAATGCCGGTCGACGTCACCGCGATGAAAAATTTGCCGTCGAAACGCGGATCGCGGCTCAGCCGGGCCCGTTCGAGCGCGCTGCGATCAAGCCCGTGAATGTCATTCATGCGACCGACGATACGCCCGCACTCCTGCTGCGACTAGCCGGATTCGGACGCAAATGCCCGCGGCCGCTCCGTGCCGGCACAGGGAAGCGGCCGTGCAGCGCCGCCATCCTCGATGGAGATACGTCCTTTGAAGATGCGAGCGGCCATCCGGCCGATCGGTTCTCGCGCGAGCAGGATCGGTGAAGACTCATTCATTAAAACGGGGAAAGCCTGATCACCCAGAGCGCGAACCCAGGCATACTTCGTCCTACAAGGCCAACTCAAAAAAAACGGGACGGGGACATGCATTCGATCGGTCGCGGGCGAATCTCGCTGTGGTTGTCGGTACCCGTTCTGCTTCTGGCCCATGCGCTCTGCGCTGCGTCGACCACGGCCACGACGAGCAAGCCGGCCGCGACCAAGGCTGCTGCTACCAGCAGCAAGACTGCGGCAAGCAAGGCCACTGCAAGCAAGAGCAAGACCGCCCACGCCACCGCGGCGCGTTCCAAGGCCGGAACCGTTTCCGGTCTGCCGGCCATCCGCTCCAACTCCATCCTGGTGATCGACGGCCGCGACTCCTCGGTGCTGCTGTCGAAGAACGCCGATGTGCCCGCGCCCATCGCTTCGATCACCAAGCTGATGACGGCGCTGGTGGTGCTCGACGCCAAGCTGCCGCTGGACGAGCCGATCAAGATCACCCAGGACGATCGGGCCACTGAAAAGGGCGATGCGTCGCGCCTGCCCATCGGCACCACGCTCACCCGCGGCGATCTCATGCACCTGGCCTTGATGTCCTCGGAGAACCGCGCCGCGCATGCGCTCGGCCGCAGCTATCCCGGCGGCATCGAAGCATTCATCCCCGCCATGAACGCCAAGGCGCGCGCGCTGGGCATGAAGCATGGGCATTTCGCCGATCCGACCGGGCTGTCCGACAACAACGTGGCCAGTCCCGAAGACCTGATCAAGCTGGTGAACGCGGCTGCCCGCGAACCGGTCATCCGCGCCTATTCGACCGATCGGGAGCACGAGATCGTGGCCGGCCGCAGCAAGCTCGGCTACCGCAACACCAATTCCCTGGTGAACAAGGCCGATTGGGACATCCTGGTGCAGAAGACCGGCTACACCAACGCCGCCGGCCGCTGCCTGGTGATGAAGGCCATGATCCAGGATCGCCCCGTGACCATGGTGCTGCTGAATTCGTTCGGCAAGCTCACGCGCGTTGCCGATGCTTCGCGCGTCAGAAAGTGGATGGAAGCCGGCGAGTCGAACTCGACTCTCGCCAGCAGCGGCAGCTGAGCCGCAGCTGAGGCCGGTATTTACTCGTCACTCCCGCATAGCGGGAGCCCCTAAGTCGCGTCCGGCTGCGCTTCCGGCCGTGCGGCCGCAAATTCGGGCAGCGCTTCCAGATGGGTGCTGATGGCGACCAGCCTCGGGAACGGCTTCAGGTCCGTATCGAAGCGGCGCGCGTTGTACATCTGCGGCACCAGGCAGATGTCGGCCAGCGACACCGAATCGCCGTAGCAGTAGCGCCCGCTCTTCGAATACGTGCCTGCCAGTTGCTCCAGGCTCCTGAAGCCTTCCGTGACCCAATGCCGATACCAGGTGTTGACCCCGTCGTCGCCCTGCCCGAGCTCCCGCCGCAGATAGTTCAGCACGCGCAGATTGTTGATCGGGTGCAGGTCCGCCACGATGGACAGCGCCATCGAGCGCACCCGTGCGCGGCCGATCGCATCCGCCGGCAGGAAGGCGGGCGCCGGATATTTTTCGTCCAGGTATTCCATGATGGCCATGGACTGCGACAGGACCGCGCCGTCGACGTCGAGTGCCGGAATCAGGCCCTGCGGATTGACCGACAGGTAGTCCGCCGCGCGATGCTCGTTCTTCGCGAAGAGCTTGGGGATCGAGTCGTACTTCAATCCCTTGAGGTTCAGTGCGATGCGCACGCGAAACGCGGCGGAGCTGCGGTAATACGTGTAGAGCTTCATGGTCTTCCCCGCGGGGGCTAGCTCGCGATGACAGTGATGAGCGTTTCGAGCCCGTCCACGCCGCCCTCGATACGGTCGCCGGGCTTGAGCGGGCCGACGCCGGCCGGCGTGCCGGTGTAGATCAGATCGCCGGGCGCGAGCTCGAACAGTGTGGAGAGCTCGGCAATGATTTCCGGAATGCTCCAGATGAGGTCGGCCAGATCGCCCTGCTGGCGCAGCTCGCCGTTCACCTTGAGCCAGATCCGTCCACGCTCCAGACGAGTGCCTGCGGTCGCGGGCAGGATGGCGCCAATGGGCGCAGCGCGATCGAACCCCTTCGCGGTGTCCCACGGCCGGCCCAGGTCCTTCGCCTGCGATTGCAGATCGCGTCGGGTCAGATCGTTGCCGACGGCGTAACCGAACACGTGCTCGAGCGCTTGCGCGACCGGAATGTTGCTCCCGCCCTTGCCGATCGCCACCACCAGCTCGATCTCGTGGTGCAGGTTGGCGGTTTGCGTCGGATACGGGATCGTGGCGTGGTTGGGCACGATGGCGTCGGCCGGCTTGCCGAAGAAGAACGGCGGCTCGCGCTCGGGGTTGTTGCCCATTTCGCGGGCATGCGCTGCGTAGTTGCGCCCGACGCAGTAGATACGATGGACGGGGAAGCGTTCCTTGCGACCCTGGACTTCGACGCAAGGCAGCTCAGCCGGCGGGAACACGTAGGACATGGTTGGATTCCTGCAATCGGAATGCTCGGGTGATGATGGCGGCGCAGCCGCCGCGACAGCCGGGCCATGTTAACAAACGTGCGCGCAATCAGCGTACGAGAGCGACGATCATGGCCTCACTGACCCAGATCTTGAGCATCCGCGCGATTTGCGCCGGTACTTCGGCGGGGTCGTGCCAGTCGCACAATGTCTCGCAGGCATCGCCGAACGTGCCTTGCGCGACAAGCGTGCCGAGCGCTGCCGCTTCGTCGTCCGGCAGCGAGCGGTACCGCGGCGTCAGCTCCTGGCGCCAGATCAGCCATTGTTGCGGCTGCCGTAGCCTCGTGGGCGCGGGGCAGTCGATTTCATCGGACAACGCTTTGAAGAGGGTGGGAGCGTTGGTGTCCAGTCGCAAGCGCTGCATCGAAGGATGAAACTCAAATCGCAGTGTGGGCCAGTCGGCCGGATCGACTGCGGCCAGCTCGGCATCGCTCAGCGGCGTCGCGTCGGCAGCGTCGAAGGCGGCGGCAATGGCCCATTCCCAATTCGCCAGTTCGGCGAGCCAGGGCTGATCCGGGTGCCGATCGCCCAGATGCACCGCGAGGCGGTTGCCGAACCAGCGTACTGAGACGCTACGCGAAGGATGTTCATCGAGATAACTGCGTGCGACCGTGCTGAACTCTTCCTCGCCGAGCAGCTGCTGTAGACGCGGATAGTTATGTGCCAGTGCCTCGATCAGGCGCAGGCGATACGCATCGGCATAAACGGCGAGTCGCAGCTGTGCGGATAACCGCTCGGATTCGTTGATTGCCGCGGCGACGGCCTCGTCTGCATTCAGGACGTGATGCTGGAAGGCGCGTTGCAGCTCGAGCAGGTTCATGGTCACGCCGCCTGTACGATGCTCGCTTCGGTAATGGTGCGCGCTCTCGCCAGCTCGTCCAGCAGTACGGGCAGCTCGGGGATCTTGTCGTCACGCTCGATCATGGTGGAGACCCGGCCGAAGCGCTCCACGGCCGCGGCGAACAATCGCCACACTTCTTCTGCTACCGGCGCATCGTGGGTGTCGATCAGGAAATCAGCGTCGCAGCCTGCGTGGCGACTGTGTCCGGCCAGATGAAACTGCTGTACGCGCTCGACCGGCACGCCGCGCAGATACGCGAGCGGATCGAAGCCATGATTGACGCTGCTGACATAGACGTTGTTGACGTCCAACAGCAGGAGGCAGTCGGCGCGCTGTGCGATCTCAGCGAAGAATTCCCATTCGGTCATTTCCGAATGCGCATAACTCACGTAGCTGGAAACGTTCTCCAGCAGCAGCCGCTGTCCGAGGATTTCCTGTACCTGGCTCACGCGCCGTACCACGTGTCGTAGCGCTTCCTCGGTGTACGGCAATGGCATCAGATCGTGCAGGCTGGTCCCGTCGACGCCGGTCCAGCACAGATGATCGGAAATCCACGCTGCCTCGAAGCGCTGCGCCAGTGCCTTGACCTCACGCAGATAATCGAGGTCGAGCGGATCGGCGCCGCCGATCGACAGCGATACGCCATGCAGGGCGAACGGATAGTGAGGCCGCAGTCGTTCCAGGTAGTGCAGGGGGCGGCCGCCGGGAATCAGATAATTCTCGGTCAGCACCTCCAGCCAGGCGACGCTGCCGAGGTGTCGATCGAGCAGCGCTTCATAGTGCACGGGCCGCAGGCCCAGCCCGAAACCCAATGAAGCGCCGCGCACGCGGAAAGTCCGTCAGCTCTTGTTCTGTTCCAGCTCGGCCTTGGCCTTGTCGCACTCGGCCTTGGGCAGCAGCAGGTAGCCGGTGCCCTTGCAGGCATTCTGACCGGCGCAGGCGCTGGTGGCCGTGGCACACGCGCTCTGGCCCTTGCAGGCGTTGACGCCTTCACATTTCACTTTCGCCGCATCGGCGGCGAGCGCGCCGCTGAGCGGCGCCGCGGAGAACAGCAACGCTGCGGCGGTGGCCAGTGCTGCGCTGGAAAGTTTCCGGCTCTGCGTCATGTCGGATTCCTCAAGTCTGTTTCGGGTTACGGCCGGTCGGACCGGCGGCGAGTATACGCTGCAAGCCACGCACAGGACCGTCCGCCGGCGCCATTTATCGCAGCCTGCTCCTGCAACATCGACAGGCAATAAAAAGGGCGGGCGCCGGCCGGCGCCCGCCCTGTCCGTCGGGGTCGTATCAGCCGGTCGAGCTGCGGATCTGCATGTTGTCCTTGACCTGCTTCACGCCGTCGACCTCGCGGGCGATCTGCAAGGCCCGAATCCGCGCCTCGTCGCTGTCGACGAAGCCGCTGAGCTGCACTACTCCCTTGAACGTGTCGACGTTGATCTGATGGGCCTTGGTGACCGGGTCCTGGATCAGCTTGGCCTTCACCTTGGCGGTGACCACGCCGTCGTCGATGGCTTCACCGGTCGACTGCTGGCGCGGCGTGGACGTACACGCGACCATCAGCGAGCCGCTCATCAGCGCGGCGAGCATCAAGGCGGCAATTCGTTGGGTGGCCATGGTCGTCTCCTGTTTGAATTCTTCAAACCCGCAGCTCGGTCTCAACCCGCACCGTCACGGCGCTGCTCGGCCTGCCGTTTGGCCTGCTGCAGCTGGTCGTCGGCGAGGTCCTTGCAATCCTTCTGCGCGTTGCCGCTGAGGGCTTCGCATTTTTCCACTGCGACGCGGTGATCGGCCTCGGCCTGCGCCACGGCGACCTTGAACGCCTCGTTCGCGTCGGTCTGGTTGGCATCGCGCGTGGCATCGGCCACTTCATCGGCATCCTGATCGCTCTGTGCGTCTGCAACATCTTTCTGCGCGTCGGCCATCTGTTCCCGGGCGTCTGCCTGGGCGTCGGCTACGTCGCGTTGCGACTCGGCCTGGGCCTTGGCTACATCCTGCTGCACTTCAGCGGGAGATTCAGCTTGTTTGTGACAGCCCCCGAGTGCAAGCCCGGCAGCAGCAATCATCAGCAAAGTATGGAATCGCATGTTCATGGTTCATCCTCTTGCGAGTGTCCTGTTGGCTTATTGGCACCCGCCGGGCGGTGCCGTCTATGCCGGTAACGTCCCGTCATCTGCAAGGTTCCGGCGCGCCGTGTGGTGATGCCGCGATCACGTGCAGGCTTCGGGCGTCGCCACGTTGCGACAATCAACGGGTTTGTCCCCGCGCGGAACACTGGACGTGGCAGGGCGTTAAACCGTGCTCATGGCAACGCATTCCGCTGTGCTGCGAGGGGACAGCCGCGAGGTCGGTCTCTCCGCCGAACACAAGCGGCCGGTCTCGGAAGGATCGGCCGCCACTAGCGCACGCGTGCCGCTGGCAGTGGTGGCCGTGACGCTGGCCTCCATTGCGCTGTTGCTCGTGAATGCGACGCTGCTGGTCATCAATACCGCCGGCACCATGGACTCGAATGCGCAGTATGCGCGCTCCTATGAAATCAAGCGTTCGCTCACCGCGTTCCAGTCGATCGTCACTACTGCCGAATCCGGTCAGCGCGGCTACCTGCTCACCGGCCAGACAGCCTATCTCGAACCATTCGCCCGCGCCGCGCGCACCTGGCGAACCGAGCTCAACCGGCTACGCAATCTGACTGTCGAAAGCCGCTACCGCGAACAGCGCACCAAGGATCTCAACGAGCTCGAGGCCATGACGGCCGGCGCCGTGGAGCGGCTGCGGCAAACCATTTCGGACGCCCCGCAGCCCGGGGCTTCCGGACAGGCGGACGTGGTCGGTACCGGCCGGGCCACCGCCAGCATGGACCGGGTGCGTGCCCTGGTCGATCGCTTGATGCAAGAAGAGGACACGCGGATCGAGGCGCTGCGCGCCGAAGTTCTGCACGACATGTGGCTCACGGTGGGCATTGCCGTATTCACCACCGTGCTGACGGTCGGGGTGCTCATCGGCCTGTACAAGCTGTTGCGCCGTTATACCGCTGCGCAGGCCCGCGCCGAGAATGCCTTGCTGGAAGCCAATCAACACCTGAACCGCGAGGTCGAGGAGCGCACCGGCGAGCTGGCCGAGCTTTCGCACCACCTGATCCGGGTCGCCGAAGAAGAGAAAGCCAAGATCGCCCGCGAGCTGCACGACACGCTCGGCAGCAATCTCACGGCCATCAACATGGACCTCAACTGGATCAACAAGCGCCTGCCCACCGAGAACGCAGACCTGCGCGAGCGGCTGCAACGCTCGCTGCAGATGCTGTCCGACACGGTCGAACTCAAACACGAAGTGATCGAGGGCCTGCGCCCCAGCCATCTGGACAACCTGGGGCTCGCGTTCGCGCTGCGCTCGCATTGTCGCGAGTTCTCCCGGCGCACCGGTCTGCCATGCGACGTCAGCACGGTCGAGGATTTCGATGATCTGGACCCGGGGTGGTCGATCGCGCTTTACCGCATCACCCAGGAAGCTCTTACCAACGTCGCCCGTCACGCGCAGGCGAAAAGCGTGAAGTTGCAGCTGTTGCGCGAGGACGGCGGTATTCGTCTGCGCATCATCGACGATGGTGTCGGCATGCCGGAGGCCGCTGCCGGCCGGGTCAAATCGCACGGCCTGGTCGGCATGCGCGAGCGTATGCGCCAGGTGGGCGGCGTCGTTCAGGTCGGCGCAGACCGCTCGGGCCGTGGCACGGTCGTAGATGCATTCATCCCGGGCGTGGCGCAGCAGGTCGCGGTGTAGGAGAGGTCTTACGCCTGGTGCGGCACAGATGATTCAAGCCGCCGCCCTCGTTCTGATAGACATGACTGACTGATCGACAGTCCGCTTTGGAACTGCCCTGGCCGGACGCGCTGAAAAGGAGACAAGAGATGGCGAATACTCTTCACGCGCTCGATGACTTCGGCTCATCCCTGCGCGCACCGGGTGCGCTCGCGGTAACGCAGATCTGCGGAGCCGAGGGGCTGCTCGGCGAATCTCCCGTCATGCAGGAGCTGTTCGAGCAGATCCAGGGGGTCGCCGCCATGCGCAACAACGTCCTGATCGTCGGCGAGCATGGCAGCGGCAAGGAGCTGGTGGCCCGCTGTCTGCACGATCTGAGTCCGCGCTGCGGCGAACCGCTGCTGGTGGTGCATTGCGGCTCGTTGGCGCAGGAACTGATCGAGGCCGAGCTGTTCGGTAACGAGCGGCTGGGCTTGGTCAGCAATGCCGCGTGGTCGCAGGTAGGTGCGCATCCAGGGTATTTCGAGCGCGCCGGCGCCGGCACGCTGCTGCTGGACGAGATTACGCACCTGTCGTCAGCGGCACAGGCGAAATTGCTGCGCGTGCTCGAATCGGCCCGCATCCCTCGCGTCGGCAGCGACCGGGAAGTGGAGATCCGCTGTCGTGTCATCGCCTCGGCAAGCCGTGATCCGCGCGATGCGGTGGCGGCCGGACGCCTGCGCCCAGATCTGCTGCATCGGCTTTCGGCGTTGTCCATCGTCGTGCCGCCGCTGCGGGAGCGGGGCGATGACGTGGAGCTCATGGCGCGCTACTTCCTGGCGGTGCTGAACTCGGAAGCCAGCACCAGCAAGCGTTTGTCCGCCGATTCGCTGCTGTGTCTGCACCAGCACTCCTGGCCCGGCAACGTACGCGAGCTGCGCAATGCAGTGCACCGTGCCTTCATCGCCGCCGACGCCGAACTCGATCTGCGCGCGGCAGTGGACCAGCCGCTGGCGCTACCGGTGACCGGCGACGAGCAAGTGCTGCGGATTCCCGTAGGCACCCGGCTGGCGGACGCAGAGCGCTGGATGATCATCGCCACCCTGAAGAAATGTGGGGGAAACAAGACGCGGGCTGCGGCGTTACTGGGAGTAAGCCTGAAGACGCTCTACAACCGCCTCAACGCCTATCGCGCGCAAGGGCTGGAAGTGAGCGATATCGACCGTGAACTCACCGAGGTTGTCACCTGATGTTCAACGCCAGAGAAAACGAGATCCGAGAGACTCATACCAGCGTTCAGCCGCGGATCGGCGTCCTGATCGTCGACGATCACGCGATCCTGCGCGCCGGCGTGCGCGAGATGCTTGCCGACGAAGAGGATCTGCAGGTCGTGGGCGAAGCCGGCTCGGCCGAGGAGGCGCTGCAGCTGCTGCGCAGCGGCACCAAGGTCGACGTGGTGGTGCTCGACATCACCCTGCCAGGGCAGAGCGGCATCGAGTTGCTCAAGCAGCTGCGGCAGGAACGCCCGGAGCTGGCGATCCTGGTGCTCAGCATGCACCCGGAACGCAGCTTCGCCGTGCGGCTGATGCGCGCCGGCGCCAACGGCTACGTGCCGAAGATGATCGTGCCGGAGGAACTCGTCAAAGCCGTGCGCGCGGTGGGAACGGGGCGCCGTTACATCACGCCCATCGTTGCCGAGCTGCTGGCCTCCGATTGCGCGGCTGACGAGGAAGGCCCATTGCACAACCGGCTTTCCGAGCGCGAGCTGCAGGTGTTCACACGCATCGCGCGTGGCATCTCGCCGGCGGTGATGGCGAACGAGCTGGGTCTGAGCGTGAAAACGGTCAGCACCTATCGTGCACGCATCCTGGAGAAGATGGGCATGCGCAGCAACGCCGAGATCGCGGCCTACGCCGTTCGCAACCAGCTGGTCGACTAGCCGGATCAGAGCCGACGTGGCAAGCAGCATGCTCAAGCGTGCGGCCTACACGGCGAGCGGCAGCGACCTGGGAGCGCCGCATGTCGCGAATGCGCGCGAGCTGACCATCTACATCGTCGAGGATTCGCCGCCGGTGCGCGAGCGGCTGGTCGAAGCCGTGGGCGACATTCCCAATGCTCGCATCGTGGGGCAGGCGGAGGCGATTCCCGAAGCGCTGGAAGGCGTGCGCAGCTCACGGCCGCGCGTGTTGATTCTGGACATCCAGCTGCGTGGCGGCAGCGGTATCCGTCTGCTCAAGCAGATGCGGGCCGCCGGCGTGAGCCGGCCCGAGCTGGTCATCGTCGTCACCAATTACCCCACCGATGACTACCGCCGCGCCAGCCACGAATGCGGCGCGGATCACTTCTTCGACAAGGCTTCGGAGTTCGACAAAGTGCGCGACGTGCTGCTGCAGCACGAATCCGGCTGGAGATTCTGAAATGGCGCGCCCGATCTGGAACGGCACCGTCTCCTTCGGCCTGCTCAACATTCCGGTGCAGCTGTACTCCGGCGATCGCTCCCTGGACCTGCATTTCCGGCTGCTCGACAGTCGCGACCGCAACCCGGTGCGCTACGAACGCATCAACAGCGAGACCGGCGAGGAGGTGCCCTGGAAGGAAGTGGTGAAGGGCTTCGAGTACGCCAAGGGCAACTACGTGGTGATCGACGAGGAGGAAATCCGCAAGGCCGCGCCGGAAGCGACCGAGACCGTGGAGATCGAGGCCTTCGTCGAGCGGGCCGCCATCAGTCCGATGTACTTCGAGAAGCCGTACTACCTGGTGCCGAGCAAGCGGGCCGAGAAAGGCTACGTGCTGTTGCGCGAGGTGCTCAGCAAAACCGGCAAGGTCGGCATTGCCCGTCTGGTCATCCGCACGCGCGAGTATCTCGGGGCACTGATGCCGCTCGAGGATGCGCTGATCGTGAACCTGATGCGCTTTCCGCAGGAGCTGGTGCAGCCCGAGGAGTTCAATCTGCCCAAGGGCAACAGCAAGAGCTACAAGGTCACGCCGCGCGAAATGGACATGGCATCGCAGCTGCTGGAGTCGATGAGCGCGAAATGGAATCCCGAGGATTACAAGGATGAGTTTCGTGCGCGCCTGCGCAAGCTGATCGACGAGCGTGTCGCCAGGCAGGCGGGCAAGAAACCCAAGCGCGCTCGCGCCGAGCCAACGCCGCCGCAGGCGGCCACCAACGTGGTGGACTTCATGTCGCTGCTGAAGCGCAGTCTGGAGAAGAAAGGAGAATCGAAAGAGGAGGTCCGGCGCCGCACGCGTCCGACTGGTGCACGCCGCAAATCTGCATCAGGTGGGAACGCGAAGCGCGGTCGGGCCGCGCGCCGCAAGGTTTCGTAAAGGCTAGCGTCGGTCTTCGCAGCTCAGATTCCTGCTCCAGTCCGCACGGTTGCCGCTTTGGTCGTACTCGACGGCGCTTTCCGCGTGAGTGGAGCGGCAAGCATCCTGCCAGCGCACGACCACGTAACGGCCTGTGCGCAGCTGCCACACGTCGCCGCGCAGGTCCTGATCGCTGTTCTTGAGCCGCACCGGGTCGCCGACCCGCAGGCGCTCGTGCTCGGCCAGACTCCTATCCATATTCACTTTTGGATCCGCAAGATCGGGCGGTGGCCCGGGTCTGGCGCAAGCCTAAGGTCACGGCCGTCGGCGCGGACTAGGAAAAAGCCGGAATCACGCCGTTTTCGGTGAAACCTGCGGACTGCGTCACAGGCGTTATGGCTCGTGGAGCCGGCGGATCGCCCTCAGCGCTGTCCGATTTCGGGCTTGTCCTGCTCGGTGAAGGTGCGCCCGAAGAAATCGCCGGGCTTCCAGCGCGGCCGCGCGGTGGCGTTCGCGGCATCCACCGCGATTCGCAGGTTGACGCGGGCAAGGTCGGCGGCCGAGCCATAGTCCATCGGCAGGGTCAGATCGTCGCTGGGCCGATGATAGTTGTGGTCGCGGAAGTCGCGCTGCATCTGGGCCACGTCGACCCGCGTGTCGCGAGCCTTGTAGCCACCGGTCAGCACGATCGACGGAATGCCATTGCGAATGAAAGAGAACTGGTCGCTGCGGATGAACGAGACCTGCTCGGGCGCCGGATCGGGACTCAGGCGGTAACCTTGGTTGGCTGCCGCGGCGCGCGCCTGTGGTCCGAGTGTGGAGTGCTCTTCGCCGAGTGCCACGAAATCCTGTGTCGGCGCGAACAGCAGCGGCATGTCGACGTTGATGTTGGCGACGATGGTTGCCGCCGGCGCCGGGTGCTGCGCCAGGTAGTCCGAACCGAGCAGCCCCTTCTCTTCGGCGGTGACCGCTGCAAAGACGATCGATCGCCGCGGCTTCAGGCCGGATGCATTCAGCGCGCGGGCCATCTCCAGCAGGATGCCGACACCGAGCGCATTGTCATGAGCGCCGTTGTAGATCGAGTCGCCGTTGATCGCCACGCCCCGCCCGAGATGGTCCAGGTGCGAAGTGACCACGATCCATTCGTTCTTCAGGCGAGGATCGCTGCCGGGAATGGCGGCGACGACGTTGGCGCTTTCGGTGCGGCGCAGGCCCGTGGTCGCTGATAGCGTAAGCAGCCCTTGCAGCTCGAAACCCTGCGACTCGCCCGCTTCGGCCGCCGCAAGCGCGTCGCGAAAGCTGCGCGGCGCGCCTTCGAACAATTGCGAGGCAGCGTCGTGATTGAAGCGAAAGCGCAGCTTCAATTCCTCGAAGGCGCGCTGCGGCTTTCCTTCGTGGTCCAGCCAGCGCATCTGCGGGGCCCAGCTCATCGCCACGACCCGTTCCCAGGGAAACAGGCGCGCATCTTCCGGAGAATCGACGATGACCGCACCCACTGCGCCGTGCGCGATCAGCGCCGGGAACTTGGTGTAGCTGGAGGAGTAGTACGCGCGTTGGCTGTTCGGGAATTTCGCCGGCGCGCCGCTGAAGATCACGGCGATGCGGCCTTGCAGGTCGATCCCGGCGAAATCGTCGTGATCCAGTTGCGGCGCTTCGATGCCGAAGCCGGCGAAGGTCAGCGGCGCGCTCAGCGTGGAGCTGGCGGAGATGAAATCGGCCGACGGCAGGTAATGGGTGCCGTACTCGAAGTTGCGGGTCTTGTTGTCCACCACCCATTCGACCGACGAGCCGGGCAGCACCGGCGTCGCCTCGATCAGCGGCACGGCCTGGAAGAACGAGCCTTCCTCCAGCACGGGCTCGAGCCCGGACTGGAGAAATTGCGAGGCCACGTAAGCAGCGGCGATGTCGTAGCCGCGCGAGGCGGCTGCACGGCCTTCGAGCAGGTCGCTCGCGAGGAACTCGACGTGCCCACGGATCGTTTCGCCGCGTACGTACGTCCATGGTTCGCCGGCTGCGCTGGCCAGCGACCAAGGCAGGAGTGCCGCGACCGTGGTCGCTATCCATTTTCTGACTGACATGACGTTCCCCGCGCAGTGGCCGGCCAATGCCGACATGGGCACAGTACACTACGTTAGCAGGCGCAGCCGTGGCTGGGATCGCCTTCGGTGCTTGGCATCGCTGCCGGGCTTGAGGCATCCTGCGCCGGGCTTGTGGCTTGATTCGCAGACATGAAACCAACGACGCACCCTGCAGTACAGATGCTTCGCCACGCCGGCATCGTGTCGGGCCTGGCGTTGGCGGCCCTGCTGCAAGGCTGCGCCAGCACGCCGCAACCTGCCTCGCCGCCGCTCGGCGGTGTTGCCCTGCCACCGCCCGGCGCGCTGCAGACCCCGTTGCCCTCGCCGCAGGGCGGTGAAGCCATTTCGGTCGGCAGCGAGATCGCCATTCGTGCCATCTCGCTGCTCGGTGCGCCGTACAAATACGGCGGCAGCGGTCCGAAGGCGTTCGATTGCAGCGGCCTGGTGCGATTCGTCTATGACGAGGTCGGCATCGAGGTGCCGCGCACCGCGGCTGAACAGTTTCGCGAGGCCGAGCCAGTGAAGATCGACGAGCTCGCGCCCGGCGATCTGCTGTTCTTCAAGATTCACGGCAAGCGGGTTTCGCACGTCGGCATCTACACCGGCTCCGGCCGCTTCATCCATGCGCCGCAGACCGGGCGTTCGATCGAGCTGCGCTCGCTGGACGACAATTACTATCGCCCGCGTCTGGCCGGCGCCGGGCGATTCTAGAAAACCTTCGGAGACACGCGGCGATAGCCGAGCGGCGCAACCATCTTCTTCGTGTCGATGGGTTCGCTTCGAGTGCCTGCGCAGTCCCCGGTGTGGAACGGTGAATCGGTGAGCGTCCGCTGATTCCCGTGCCGGGCATCGCCACAGCGATGTGCTGCGGCGGATGCGCGAGTGCACGAGCTTACGAGCTCTCCCTATTCTTTGCGCTTCCGGGTCTTCTTTGCCGGAGCCGCCGCTTCCTGCGGCTGTTCCTGCGCGCGTTCGGATTCCGGACGATTCATACGCTCGCGCACCAGGTTCTCGACCACGCCCGGATCGGCCAGCGTGGAGATGTCGCCGAGCTGGTCGTGCTCGTTGGCAGCGATCTTGCGCAGGATGCGCCGCATGATCTTGCCGGAGCGCGTCTTCGGCAGGCCCGGCGCCCACTGGATGAAATCCGGAGTGGCGATCGGGCCGATCTCTTTTCGCACCCAGTCCCGCAGTTCGCTGCGCAGCTGCTCGGTCGGCTCGGCGCCGGCGATCAGCGTGACGTACACGTAAATGCCCGTGCCCTTGACGTCGTGCGGGCAGCCGACCGCGGCTGCTTCGGCTACCTGCGAATGCGCGACCATGGCGCTTTCGATTTCCGCCGTGCCCAGACGGTGGCCGGAGACATTGAGCACGTCATCGACGCGCCCGGTGATCCAGTAGTAGCCGTCTTCGTCGCGCCGCGCACCGTCGCCGGTGAAGTAGCGGCCCGGGAAGGTCCTGAAGTAAGTCTCGAAGAAGCGCTGGTGATCGCCGAACACGGTGCGCATCTGGCCGGGCCAGCTGTCGCCGATCACCAGGTTGCCTTCGGCCACGCCTTCGAGCGTCTGGCCCTCGTTGTCGACGATGGCCGGCTTCACGCCGAAGAACGGCAGCGTGGCCGAGCCGGGCTTCTGATCGATGGCGCCGGGCAGCGGCGAGATCAGGATGCCGCCGGTTTCCGTCTGCCACCAGGTGTCGACCACCGGGCAGCGGCCATCGCCGACCACGCGGTGATACCACTCCCAGGCTTCGGGATTGATGGGCTCGCCCACGGAGCCGAGCAGTCGCAGCGATTTGCGCGACCAGTACTTCACCGGCTCCTCGCCTTCGCGCATCAGTGCACGGATGGCGGTCGGCGCGGTGTAGAAGATCGAGACTTTGTGCTTGTCGATGGACTGCCAGAAGCGGCCGGCGTCCGGGTAGTTCGGCACGCCTTCGAACATGACCGTGGTGGCGCCGTTGGCCAGCGGTCCGTATACCACGTAGCTGTGGCCGGTCACCCAACCCACGTCGGCCGTGCACCAGAAAATGTCTTCCTCGCGTACGTCGAACGTCAGCTCGTGCGTGAGCGCGACATACACCAGATAGCCGCCGGTGGTGTGCAGCACGCCCTTGGGTCTGCCGGTGGAGCCGGAGGTGTAAAGGATGAACAGCGGATCTTCCGCGTCGATGACTTCTGCTGCGCATTCCTTCGACTGGCTGTTGACGAGCGGCTCGAACCACTGGTCGCGCGCTTCGTACATTGGCACGCGCGAGCCTGTCCGCTGCACCACCAGCACGTGCTTGACGCAATCGGTGCCTGGCGCGGTCAACGCGAGATCGACGTTTGCTTTGAGCGGCACACGCTTGCCGCCGCGAATGCCTTCATCCGCCGTGATTACCACGGCCGAGCTGCAATCGGCAATGCGGCCGGCGAGTGAGTCCGCCGAGAAGCCGCCGAAGACCACCGAATGAACTGCACCGATGCGCGCGCACGCCAGCATCGCCACTGCGGCTTCCGGAATCATCGGCAGATAGATGGTGACGCGATCGCCTTTCTTCACGCCGAGCGACTTCAGCGCATTGGCGCATTGGCAGACGCGCTCGTGCAGCTCGCGATAGGTGATGTGCTCGGAGAGCTTGGGATCGTCGCCCTCCCAGATGATGGCGACCTTGTCGCCGCGCTTGGTGAGGTGCCGGTCCAGGCAATTCGCGGCGACGTTCAGCTTGCCGTCGTAGTACCAGCGGATGCGGAAGTCCTGCTCGTCGAAGCTGACGTCCTTGACCTTGGAGTAGGGCTGGATCCAGTCGAGGCGTCGACCCATGCGCGCCCAGAATCCGGCCGGGTCACGTACCGACTCCTGGTACAGGCGCTGGTAGTCGGCATTCTTGAGGTGCGCGAGGGCAGCGAAATCCTCGGGGACTTTGTAGATCTTCTGGCTCATCGGAATTCTTGCAGCTTGCGTGGGGAAGATGCTCAGCCTAGCGCAAAACCCGCGGCGCCTGCGATAGGCCCTGGGGTGAGTGCGACTGGCTGCGTAAAATCGCTTCCGGTCAGCGGATCAGCCCTGGCCCAGCGCCTGGCGGACTCGTTCGGCGTGTTGCGCGAGCAGGGCATGGTCGGCCATCTCGCGGGCGTGCAGCTTCAGCGACTGCCCGTCGTAGCAGGGAACGATGTGGAAATGAATGTGGAACACGGTCTGGCCGGCCGCGGGCTCGTTGAACTGGATGATGCGCATGCCATCTGGCTTGAACGCATCACGAACGGCGCGCGCGACGCGTTGCGTGGTCTTGATCAGTTCCGCGAGCGTGTCTGGCTCGACGTCGAAGAAATTGCGCGCCTGGGCTTTCGGAATCACCAGCGTGTGGCCTTCGGACTGCGGCATCACGTCCATGAAGGCCAGCGCGCGCTCGTCCTCGTACACCTTGTGGGCCGGCACTTCGCCGCGCAGGATTTTCGCGAAGATGTTGTTGAGGTCGTAGGTCTGCATTCAGATTCCCGCCTTGCTCAGCGTGTCCACCACCTGGCGCAGCGCGGTGCCGAGGGCCGGATGCTCGGCCTCGAACTGTACCGCCAGTCCGTCGAGCCGGCCGGTGAGCGACTGGTGCTCGACGCTGATGCGGTTGGGTTGCTCCAGCAGCCGCGTGATGTCGCTCAACAACGCGATCAACAGCGCGCGCGATTGCGGTTCCACCGAACTCACCTTGGCGAGTTCGGAGTGCAAGGTTTCGATCTGCTGGCGCAAGTCTTCGTTCAAAGCGTGTTCTCCGTCGGATGGCTGGAAAATTCGCACGACCCGGCGCATTGTTCAATAGGCATGGGACCCATCCTTCTGGCAGGCGCCCAAACGCATCCTTAGGCCGGCGCGATGTCGCAATCGCTCTCCCGGCGGCTTTGTGTCGCGCTCACTTTCTCCTCACGCGCGCAGTGGCTTCGGCGGTCAGCGGATCGTCGGGCCAGTAGTGCTTGGGATAGCGGCCCTTCAGTTCCTTCTTGACCTCGGCGTAGCCGCGCGCCCAGAAGCTGGTGAGATCCCGGGTGACCTGCACCGGCCGTTGCGCCGGCGACAGCAGCTGCAAGGTGATCGGCACCTTGCCGCCGCCGACCATCGGTGTTTGCTGCAAGCCGAAGACTTCCTGCAGCCGCACCGACACGGTCGGCACATTGCTGTAATCGATCGGAATGCGCGAGCCGCTGGGCACGGCCAGGTGCGTGGGCGCGATCTCGTTGAGTCGTTGCTGCTGATCCCAGTCGAGCAGGGCCAATAGTGCGGAGTGCAGATTCAGGCGCGCCCAGTGATCGCGGCGCGTCATGCCGTTCAGCCACGGCGCGAGCCAGGTTTCCAGGCTCACCAGCAGATCCGGGTCGCCAACTGCGGGCCACGGCTTGGCGGCGCGATCGTCGTTGGCGCGAGCGAACATAAGACGAGCCTGCAGCGAGCGCGATTCGCGATCCCACGGCAGGCTTGCAATGCCCAGCTCGCGAATGCCCATCATCAAGGCGGCGGCGAGCTGGGTGCTGTCGGGATTTTCGAGGCGCCGCGCCTCGAGATTGATCGCCCCCAGCCAGCGTTCGCGTTGTGCGATCACGACTTGTTCGCGCGAGCTCCATTCGATGCGTTCGCGACTGTGGATGTGAGTGGAGAACTCGTTCTCCAGGCTCTGGCGATCGATGGGCGCGGCCATGCGGATCGTGGCTTCGCGCTCGCCGGCGTCGAGATCGGCGATGACCAGGAACTCGGCCTTGCTGAGATTCTGCGCATCGACGAGCCGCGCGCCACGGCCGCCCGACAGCAGGTAACGTCCGCCTTCGCCTCGCGCTTGCGCGATGCGGTCGGGATAGGCCAGCGCGAGCAGTCGACCGGCATCGTCGTCCGTGTAGGTCGCATCGGAGCGGTCATCGAAGTCCAGCTGTCGTTGCAATACTTCGATGCTGCGTAGGACGCGCTGGCGCGCGGCAGTGTCTACAGTGACGCCGGCTGGCAAGCCGCGATTGCCGGAACGCCTTGCCGTGCCGAGCGCGTCGAGTCGCAAGCGCAGATCCACATCGCGACTGGTCGGACCCATTCGCAGCAGATCCCGCTCGCCGAGCAGGGCTGCAATCTGCAGGGCCAGCCGTGCCAGCCCCAACTCGCGACCGCGAATGATCATGTGCGCAAGACGTGGGTGAGCACCGATGCGCGCGAGTGCTCGCCCGTGGGAATTGATCCGGCCGTTGTCGTCGAGCGCGTCGAGTTCCATCAGCAAATCGCGCGCTTGCGAGAATGTCGCAGCTGGCGGCGCATCGAGCCAGCGCAGCGCTTGCGGATCGCTGATGCCCCAGCTCGCCAGTTCCAGCGCCAGCGGCGCCAGGTCGGCTTCGACGATTTCAGCCGGCGTGTGCGCAATCAGGCTCGACTGCTCGGCCTCGGACCACAACCGATAACACACCCCTGCTTCGAGACGCCCTGCGCGGCCGCGCCGCTGGTCGGCGGAGGCACGTGAGATGCGTACGACTTCGAGTCGGCTCATGCCTGTGGCGGGATCGAAACGGGAGCGACGCGCGAGACCCGAATCTACGACGACGCGTACACCCTCGATCGTGAGACTGGTTTCCGCGATGTTGGTGGCGAGCACTACCTTGCGTTCGCCGTGAGCGCTCGGGCGAATTGCCGCGTCCTGCTGCTCGGCGGGTAGTTCGCCGTACAAAGGAAATACCCGCGTGCCTTGCGGCAACTGCGTTTCTTCGAGGAAACGCTGCGTGCGGCGGATTTCGCCTTGGCCCGGAAAAAACGCCAGGACATCGCCGTGCTCGTCGTCGAGCGCGCGCTGGATGACAGTCGCGGCAACGCGCGCGATGTCATCTTCTTGCGTGCGAGCCGGGCCGCGACCGGGTGGTTTCTCGCGATAACGCGTTTCGACGTCGAACGCTTTTCCGACCGAGGTCACGATCGGCGCATCGCCCAGCAGCCGGGCGACGGCTGCACCGTCGAGCGTTGCCGACATGACCAGGATTTTCAGGTCTTCGCGCAGCGCACCCTGCGCATCGAGACTCAGCGCCAGTCCCAGGTCGGCGTGCAGGCTGCGCTCGTGGAATTCATCGAAGATCAGCAGCGCCACGCCTTCGAGCGCCGGATCGCGTTGCAGCCAGCGTGTCAGGATGCCTTCGGTCACGACTTCGATGCGCGTAGCGGCGCTGACCTTGGTGTCGAGCCGGGTGCGATAACCGACCGTGCGGCCGACCGGCTCGTTCAGGAGCTGCGCCATTCTCGATGCGACTGCGCGCGCGGCGAGTCGACGCGGCTCCAGCATCACGACCTTGCTGCTGCCCAGCCAGGGCGCCTCCAGCAGCGCCAGCGGGACCAGGGTCGACTTGCCGGCGCCGGGCGGCGCCTGCAGCACGACGTTCGAGTGCGAGCCCAGTGCCTGCCGCAGTTCGGGCAGTGTCTGGGTGACAGGCAGGGAGGGTAGGTTGATGGACACCGCCGCATTATCTCAGCATCGGCGCGCGCCGTATCGATACCATCGTTCCCGATCGCGCCAACATGGCGGAAAACGGTTGCATGCGCGGATAATGTCCGCGGCACATGGCGATGCCAGCAGCGCATAGCTGTTATAGCGAGATGGGACTGTTCGCGCCGGCAACAACAATGCAACGATAAAGGGGGGACTTCATGAGTTCGGACCGTTCGTTCGTCTTGGCGCCTGCGAAAAAAACATGAGCACAACCATCGACTGGGTCGCCATCGAGGCCGACCCGCGTTTCCAGGAACTGCACCGGCGCAAGAGCCGCTTTCTGTGGAGCCTGATGGCCTTCTCGGTGGTGTACTACTTCCTGCTGCCCGTCGGCGCGGCCTACTGGCCCGGTCTGTTCCGACAGCAGGTGTGGGGTCCGGTGAACGTGGGGCTGCTGTTTGCGCTTTCCGAGTTCATCGTGGCGTGGCTGGTGGCGTTCGTTTACTCGCGTCACGCCAGTCGGCATTTCGATGCCATGGCGGCCGAGCTGAACCGCGTCGCCACCACCGGAGCCGGCAAATGAGCCGCGCCGGATTTCTTTCGGTTGCCGCCGCGGCTGCGCTCATCGCCAGCCCGAGCGCCTTCGCCATGTTCGAAGGCGGCGCCGTGCCCGAGCGCTTCGGCGGCCTGGCGGTGAGCGTGTTCGCCGCCATCATTGCATTGACCATGTTCGTCACCTATCTCGCCGCCAAGCGGGTGAAGACCACGCAGCAGTTCTACGCCGCCGGCCGTTCCGTCTCCGGCTTGCAGAACGGCTGGGCAATCGCCGGTGACTACCTGTCGGCCGCTTCGTTCCTCGGCATCGCCGGGCTGATCTCGCTGTATGGCTACGACGGCTTCATGTACTCGGTGGGCTGGCTGGTGGCCTACATCACCGTGCTGCTGGTGATCGCCGAGCCCTGTCGCAACATCGGCAAGTACACGCTCGGCGACATCCTCGCGTTCCGCAATGACTACAAGACCGCCAAGGTGCTGGCGGCGCTGTCCACCATCACGGTCTCCACCATCTATCTGACCGCGCAGATGGTCGGCGGCGGCGTGCTGGTCAAGACGCTGATCGGCATCGACTACGAAGTATCGGTGATCGTGGTCGGCGTGCTGATGCTGGCGTACGTGGTGTTCGGCGGCATGGTCGCCACCACCTGGGTGCAGATCATCAAGGCGGTGCTGCTGGTGATCGCCTCGATCGTGCTGGTGCTGCTGACCTGGGCGCCGTATGGCTTCAGCCTGCCGGATTTTCTCGGCGCGGTGGTCGGCGATCCGAAAACCCAGGCGCAGGTGGCCAAGCTGCTGGGCGATGCGGCCAGCAACATGACGCCGCAGGAGCTCGGTCAGCGCTTCCTCGAGCCGGGTCTGTATCTGAAGGATCCGGTCGATCAGCTGTCGCTCGGCATGGCGCTGGTGTTCGGCACCGCCGGGCTGCCGCACATATTGATGCGCTTCTTCACCGTGCCGAATGCGCACCAGGCGCGTGTTTCGGTGATTTGGGCGATGGGCATCATCGGCGGCTTCTACGTGCTCACGCTGATCATCGGCAACGGCGCGGCGCTGAACGTGGGTGCAGCCACCATCGCGAGCTTCGACAAAGGCGGCAACCTGGCGGCGCCGCTGCTCGCGCAGTTCATCGGCGGTGGCGCCGATTCGGCGCTCGGCAATTTCTTCCTGGCCTTCGTTGCTGCGGTGGCATTCGCGACCATCGTCGCAGTGGTCGCCGGCCTGGTGCTGGCATCGGCATCCGCCATGTCGCACGACATCTGGGTTGGTGTGATCAAGGGTGAGCATGCGACACCGGCCCAGGAAGTGCGTGCGGCACGGGTGAGCGCTCTGGTGGTCGGCGCGCTGGCCATCGTGGTCGGCATCCTTGCCAAGGGACAGAACGTCGCGCACCTGGTCGGGCTGGCCTTCGCCGTGGCGGCGTCCAGCAACCTGCCGTGCATTCTGCTGACCTTGTACTGGAAGCGCTGCAATACCGGCGGCGTCGTGCTGGGCATGACGGTGGGCACGCTCGCCGCCGTAGCCCTGGTGCTGGTGTCGCCCAACATGACCTACCCGAAACTGGAGACGACGGCAGCGCAGAGAATCATCGATGGGGCACCCGCGCGGTTGGAGCAGCTGCAGCTGGAAGCCTCGCAGGCGACCGATACGGTCGCGAAGCTGAAGGCGGAATCCGCGCTCAAGGATCTGCAGGCGTCGGTCAAGACGGCGCAGAACACGGTGCAGAAGTTCGAGGGCCAGACCACCAGCCTGGTCGGCCTGGAGCAGCCGCTCACCAAGCTCAAGAACCCGGGCATCTATTCGATTCCGCTCGGCTTCCTGTGCGTCGTCATCGGTTCGCTGCTGTGGCGGCGCGAACGGCGCTCGGAAGAGATGTGGGAAGAGCTCTACGTGCGGCAGAACACCGGCATCGCGGCGGAGCAGGCGGCGCAGCATTAAGTGGTCGGCAGCAGATTCGGCCTGGGCCGGGTGCTGCCATCCGGGTTCGGTCGAGCCGCCGGCGGCAAGAGGAAAGCGACTCTTGCTACACTGCCGGCCCATGAGCACACCGATCCTGCCGCCGCCCGCTCCCCATTACCTGCACGAAGTGCTCGAGCTGGAACAGCTCGATCTCAATCTGTTCCGCAGCCGCGTCAACCAGGAGAACATCAATCGCTCGCTGTTCGGCGGGCAGATCCTGGGGCAGGGGCTGAAGGCGGCGGCCTTGACGGTGGAGCCGGGACGCCACGCCCATTCGCTGCACGGTTACTTTCTGCTGGCGGGCGCCAGCGACATTCCGGTCATCTACGACGTCGAATTGACGCGCGATGGTGGCAGTTTCTCGACGCGGCGCGTGGTGGCGCGGCAGCGGGCGAAGACCATCTTCCACATGGAGCTGTCGTTCCATCGCCAGGAGCAGGGCTTCGAGCACGACAGCGCACTGGAAGTCGACGTGCCAGAGCCGGAGCAGCTGCTCAACACGTACGAGCTGGCGGAAAAATACGCGGACCTGCTGCCGCGGGGCACGGCAGTGGAGGGATGGCAGAAAATTCTCGAGCTCAAGCCGGTCAAGCCCGAAGATTTCTTCCTGCACAAAGCCAAGGCCGCGCGCGGCCAGTACTGGATCCGCGCCAGCTCGAAACTGCCGGACGATCCGCTGACGCAGATGGCGGCCGTGGCGTACCTGTCCGATTACTTCCTGTTGTCCACGGTGCTGCTGCGGCATCCGGACTCGGTGCTGTCATCGCAGATCATGATGGCGAGCCTGGATCACGCGATGTGGTTCCACCGGCCGTGCCGTGCCGATGAATGGTTGCTGGTGGATGCGGTCAGTCCTTTCGCCGCCGGTGCGCGCGGCTTCACGCAAGGTCGGATCTTCGACCGCAACCGGCAGCTGGTCGCATCGGTGGCGCAGGAAGGGCTGGTCAGGAAAGTGGCGAAAAAATAACCAGGTTGCAGGCTCGTCACGCCGGCGCAGGCGGAAGTCCAGTCTGCCGACTTGGATGGATTCCCGCTTCCCGCCTGCGGGACAGGCTTGCGCGGGAATGATCGAGCGCAGCTTCCCCTAATCGCTGCCCAGCGTTGCCGAGCGCAGCTTCTCCACATCCTTCTTCCCCAGCAGCCTGAACTGCCCGGGCTTCAGATCGCCGACGCGCAGCGGGCCGATGGCGACACGTTCGAGTTCGCGTACCTTCAGGCCGACGCGTGCGAGCATGCGGCGAATTTCGCGATTCTGACCTTCGCGCAAGGTCACGCTGAGCAAGGTGCGATCGCCGCGATTGCGATCGACGAAGCGTTTGAGAATCCGCACCGACTCCATCGAGGCGCGCTTCGAAGTCTTGCTGCCGTCCGCTGCTGGCGTGAACAGATACATGCCGCGTTTCAGCGCCTGCATCTGTTCCTGCGAGGCCATTCCCGCGCACACCACACGATACTCCTTGGTCACGCCGAACTTCGGATGCGTCAGCTGGAACGCGAGATCGCCGTCATTGGTGAGCAGCAGCAGGCCGGTGGAATCGCCATCGAGCCGGCCGACCGGATACAGGCGTTCGTCGCGGCGTATCGCGGGCGGCAGCAAATCCAGCACGTTGCGACGGCCTTCGGGGTCCCGAGTGGTGGTGATGACGCCCTTGGGTTTGTTGACCAGCACGTAGGTGAGCGCGCGGGGAGCCGTGGCCGCACTGGATTCGGCGACTGCAGCGGGCAGCTCGATCGCTTCGCCATCCAGCTCGACCAGGTCGCGCTGCGGATCGACGAAGCACGGCAGCGTGGTGATGACTTTGCCGTTGACCCGCACGCGACCCGCGGTAATCATCTCCTCGCAATCGCGGCGCGCGCCGATGCCCGCATCGGCCATTGCCTTTTGCAGACGTACACCGGCAGGACGGTTCTGTGCAGAGCGGGGCGACATCGTCGATTCAATCGTCCGGACGTTGTGAAGGCGCGCAGCTTAACCTGTCAGGAGGGAACATCGCATGACTTATCGCGGCAGTTGCCATTGCGGCCGGATTGCCTATGAAGTGGAAGGGACGCCCGAGCAGGTGATGGAGTGCAACTGCTCGCACTGCAGCCGCAAGGGCTACCTGCTGTGGTTCGTGGACCGCGCCCAGCTCAAGCTCACGACACCGGAAGATCGGCTGTCCACCTACACGTTCAACAAGCACGCGATCCAGCATCATTTCTGCAGCAACTGCGGCTGTGCGCCGTTCGCCACGGCCAATGATCCTTCGGGCGCGCCCAGGGCGGGTATCAACGTACGCTGCCTGCAAGACGTGGATCTGAAAGCGCTGCAGATCGTGCCGGTGGACGGCAAGAGCTTCTAGCCGTTGGCCATCGTGCGCTGCCCGTTCTTTCTGGCGAACTCGTGATTGAGCAGCGCGCGCAGGCGGATCGCCTTGAGCGGCTTGTGCATGATGGTGAGACCGGCGGCGCTGACCTTGCGCAGCTGCTCGGTCGCGGTATCGCCGGAGATCAGCACTGCCGGAATCGAATCGCCCAGCTCGGCGCGCAACTGGCGAATGGCCTCGATGCCAGTGTCTTCACCGCGCAGCCGCAGGTCCGCGATGATGAAGTCCGGAATCCGTCCGGCGAGGTGCTGCAAGGCTTCGGCCGCGTCCATCGCGGTGGCGCATTTGCAGCCCCAGCTTTCCAGCAGGCTCTGCATCCCCAGGCGCACCGACGCCTCGTCGTCGATCACCACGATCAGCTTGCCGCGCAGCAGGTTCGGCACTTTCTGTTCGATGGTCGCCGAAATGGACTGCACTTTCTCCGGATCGGCCATCGGCACTTCGATGATGAAGCGTGAGCCGCGTCCCGGCGTGGAGCGCAGTCGCAGCGGATGGTCGAGCAGATTCGCAATGCGCTTCACCGTCGCCAGGCCGAGTCCGAGCCCACGCGTGCGATCACGCTCGGGATTGTTGAGCTGGTAGAACTCTTCGAAGATGCGCTCGTGCTGCTCGGGCTGAATGCCGATGCCGGTGTCCCACACTTCGATCAGCGCCTTGGCGCCGCGCTTGCGGCAGGCGACCAGAACGCAGCCCTGGTCGGTGTAGCGGATGGCGTTGGAGACGAAATTCGACAGCATGCGCAACAGCAACGTCGAATCTGTGGTCAGCAGCGCCTTGGAGCGGCGCACTCGCAAGCTCAGGCCCTTTTCCTGCGCGGGCACACCGAAGGTACTGCGGATGCGATCGAGCACGGCGTTCGCAGGAACGGTTTCGCGCTTGATTTCGACCTGGCCTGCGTCCAGCCGCGAGATGTCCAGCAGATTGTCGAACAGCTGTTCCAGCGATTCGGTGCACAGCAGGATCTGGTCGATGAGCTTGCGGCCGGACTCGTCCACGGCGCCGTTGCGCAAGGCCGTGGCGAACAGGCCGAGCGAATGCAGCGGCTGGCGCAGATCGTGATTCGCGGCCGCAAAGAAACGTGACTTGGAGCGGCTGGCTTCCTCGGCGCGCACTCGCGCCAGCTCCGCTATTGCGTTCTGATGCTTGAGCTCGTCGACGAGCTGCTCGTTCTCGCAGCGCAGCCGGATCTGCGTGGCCACGGCGCGAGCCTGTCTGTCCACGAACAGCAGTACGTAGCCAAGCACGGCGATCCACAAGACGCCGAGCGCGGCGTTGCTGTAGCCGCCGTCGAGCACGTAGCGCACTGCCAGCAGGCCGAAGATCGGCACCGCGAACGCGTTGAGCGCTGGCGGGAAGTACGCATGGGTCATGATGCTGATGGTGGTGCGACTGGCCAGGCAGGCCGAGATCAGCGCCAGGGTCAGCGGCTGATTGACGTTGACCAGCAGGAAGACCGACGAGCCCCACACCACGCCGGCGACGCCGGCAACCATCGCAA
The DNA here is from genome assembly GCA_035556415.1 of Povalibacter sp. Classification (GTDB taxonomy): domain Bacteria; phylum Pseudomonadota; class Gammaproteobacteria; order Steroidobacterales; family Steroidobacteraceae; genus Steroidobacter. Next base: position 70,415 of record DATMEZ010000166.1, on the reverse strand, counting down.
GGCGTATTCCCCACCGGCGCGGATCCGATTCGGCATCGTCGGCACGCCGATGGAGCAGGGCGACCCATTGAGCAGCAGCCTGCACCAGCAGCACGGCGCAGCACCAGACGACGATGCGCGTCGCGGAAACCTGCGGCCACGCGATGATGACCATGAGCGCGGCCATCAGCACCGCGGAACCGGAGATCGCGGCCGTGTTGCCGTAAAGCATGGCGACGCGCTGCTGCTCAACGCGTCGCTGCAAGGCGGCGTCCATGTCGATCGGGTTACGGATCAGGGGCTGGCGAGGTAGGTGTTGGACGTGGGCAGGAATCCACGGCGCTGCGCCGCCAGCACCGCCTGGGTCCGATTACGCACGTTCAGCGCTTCGAACACGGCGCTCACGTGCGCTTTGACGGTGCGCTCGGCGACATCCAGCGCGCGGGCGATTTCCTTGTTGCTGCAGCCGCGGCCGAGCATGGTGATCACTTCCAGCTGGCGTAGCGTGAGCGAACTGGTCTCACCCGATGCGGGGACCGCCGTGCTGGCGGGAACGAAGATATCGCCGGCCATGACCTGCTGGATCGCCGCCACCATCTCCTCGGCGGTGAACGACTTGGGGATGAAGCCTGATGCGCCGGCCGCAACGGCGCGCGCGGAGATGCCGTCCTGCTCGTCGCCTGAGATCATGATGCAGGCGGTGGTGGGGAATCTCTCGCCGATGATCTTCAGTGCGCTGAAGCCGTCGGCACCGCGCAGATGGATGTCCAGCAGTACCAGTCCGACCTCCGGATCGCGCTGCAGGATCTGCAACGCCTCCTGCACCGACGACACGCTGAGCACCGAAGCATCGAGCTGGCCCTGTTCCAGCACCGCGTGAAAGCCGGCTCGGAACAGTGGATGGTCATCCACGATCAGGATTTTCATGACGATTGCCCCAACGAAATCTTGCCTCTGCCAGTCGTGGCCATCCGTGCCTTGAGCTGTATCGGGTTCTAGTCCCGATGTGGTCTGTGGTCCATCGTACGTCCGGGCTAAGGCGGCCGGCAATTGCCCTTTGGTGCATCGCCGCAAGCCGCGCTGGATCCGCACGATTGCCCTTTGTGCCGATGGTTCGGAGGACCGATACGCGCCGATCATGCACATCCCCCGCGATTGCGCCGGCTACAAGGCCGGCGTTTTTTTGGCCGATACGGGCTATCCCGAAGCGAGGACGCTCAGCTTTCGTCCTGTTCCTGATCGCTCTCGTACAGCTCCAGCCACATCGCATTGAGGATGCCGAAGGCGCAGGCCAGTCCCAGGCCGAGGATCCAGGAGAAGTACCACATTCAGTAAGCGCCCTTGTGCAGGTGTTCGAGCGAGACCTTGCCGCGCAGTACGCGCCAGACCCAGCCGGTATACAGCAGGATCAGCGGCATGAAGATGGCCGTGGCGATCAGCATGATGAACAGCGTCAGCTGGCTGCTGCTCGCGTCCCACACCGTCAGGCTGCTGCCCGGCGACGACGACGAAGGCAGCAGGAAGGGAAAGGCGCTGAATCCCGCCGTGCAGATGGTGCCGGCCGTGGTGAAGGCGCTGGCGATGAGGGCCCAGAACGGTCGCGAGCGCACCAGGACGAAAGCGCCGATGGCGCCGGCATAGCCGAGGATCGGCGCACTCCACATCCAGGGATGGTGTCCATAGTTGTCGAGCCAGGCGCCGCCACCGGCCAGCACTGCCTTGCCCAGCGGATTGGACGGCGCATTCGGATCGATCTGCGAGACGATGCGATAGCCCTCGACCGAACTGGCGATCAGCACGCCGGCGATCGTGAACAGCACGATGTAGCCGACCGCCGCCATGCGCGCCGCTGTCGCTGCGCGATCCGACAGCGGCGGATGTGTCTTGTGCGCGGCATAGGTTCCACCGTGCATCGTGATCATGGCGAGGCTGACCAGGCCGCACAGGATGGCAAACGGATTCAGCAGCGCGAGGAACGAGCCTTCGTAGAACACGCGCAGCGTCTCGTCGAAGCGAAACGGCACGCCCTGCAGGAAATTGCCGAACGCCACACCGAACACCAGCGCCGGCACGAAGCCGGCGACGAACAGCGCCCAGTCCCAGCAGTTGCGCCAGGCCGGATGCGTCAGCTTGTTGCGGAAGACGAAGCCCACCGGCCGCAGGATCAGCGCCGCCAGGATCAGGAACATGGCGATGTAGAAACCGGAAAACGAAGCGGCATACAGCGGCGGCCATGCAGCGAAGATCGCGCCGCCACCGAGAATGAACCACACCTGGTTGCCTTCCCACACCGGTTCGATGGTTTCCAGGAACGCGCGGCGTTCGTCGTCGCTGCGGCTGATGAAGCGGAACAGCATGCCCACGCCCAGGTCGTAGCCGTCGGTGACGGCAAAGCCGACCAGCAGCACGCCCAGCAGTCCCCACCAGATCAGTCGCAGCAGCTCGTATTCCGGCATCAGCCCGCTCCTTCGTGGCCTGACCAGGCTTCCGGTCCCTGTCGCACCACGCGCAGCATCAGGAAGACATCGACGACGGCCAGCGTGCTGTAGAACAGCACGAAACCGATCAGGCTGAACATGACCTGGCCGGAGCTGACCGAGGAAACGCCGAGGAAGGTCGGCAGCACGCCCTCGATCACCCAGGGCTGTCGGCCGTACTCGGCGACGATCCAGCCCAGCTCGGCAGCGAGCCAGGGCAACGGCAGGCAGTACAGCGCCAGCCGCAGCAACCCGCGATGCTTCTCGATGTGTCGCCGCGCGGTCACCACGAAAGCCGTGGCGAACAGCAGGATGAAGAAGAAGCCCAGCCCGACCATGATGCGGAAGGACCAGAACATCACCGGCACGTTCGGAATGATGGACCAGGCCGCACGCTCGATGTCCAGGTCGCTGGCCTGGGTCGGGTCGGCGATGTGCCGCTTCAGCAGCAGTGCGTAGCCCAGGTCGGCCTGGTGCTGCTCGAACTGCGTACGCGCTGTCGTGTCTTGCTTGTCGACGCGCAGATGCTGCAGCGCTGCGTACGCCTGCTGGCCGCTGCGGATTCGCTGCTCGGCGTGCTCGACCAGGTTCATGATGCCGGGCACTTCCTTGCTGATCGAGCGCGTTGCGATCAGCCCCAGCGCCCACGGTATCTTGATCTCGGCGTGTGTCTTCTGCGCCGACACGTCCGGCAGTCCGAAGATCGTGAAGCCGGCGGGCGCCGGCTCGGTGTGCCACATGGCCTCGATCGAGGCGATCTTCATCTTCTGATGTTCGGTGGCGGTGTAGCCGCTTTCGTCGCCGAGCACGACCACCGACAGCGCCGCAGCCAGGCCGAAGCTGGCGGCTACTGCGAACGAGCGGCGCGCGAATGCCCGACTGCGACCGTGCAGCAGATAGAACGAGCTGATCGCCAGCACGAACATCGCACCGGTCACGTAGCCGGCGCTGACCGTGTGCACGAACTTGGCCTGCGCCACCGGGTTGAAGATCACGTCGGTGAACGAGGTGATCTCCATGCGCATGGTTTCGTAGTTGAAACGCGCGCCCACCGGATTCTGCATCCAGGCGTTGGCGATCAGGATCCACAGTGCCGAGAAGTTCGAGCCGATCGCCACCAGCCAGGTCACGACCAGATGCTGCAGCTTCGACAGCCGCTGCCAGCCGAAGAAGAACAGGCCGACGAAGGTCGATTCGAGGAAGAACGCCATCAGGCCTTCGATGGCCAGCGGCGCGCCGAAGATGTCGCCGACGTAGTGTGAGTAGTAAGCCCAGTTGGTGCCGAACTGGAACTCCATGGTGATGCCGGTGGCCACGCCCATGGCGAAGTTGATGCCGAACAGCACGCCCCAGAACTTGGTCATCTGGCGCCACACGGCGCGGCCGGTCATCACGTACACGCTTTCCATGATGGCCATCAGGATCGACAGCCCCAGGGTCAGCGGCACGAACAGGAAGTGATACAGCGCGGTCAGTGCGAACTGCAGGCGCGAGAGGTTGACGACCTCGAAATCGATCATGGCGCGCCGCTGCCATCCGGCGCTTGCAGCAGCTGCTGCTCAACCCGCGTCGGTGTGATCTCGGGGCGTTGATCGAAGAACAGGAAGTACAGGACCAGCAGCGCCAGCAGTTTGAAGCAGAGGATCGCGACGATCTCGCGTCGCAGGCTGGACGACTGCGGACGGTGTGGGACGTTGCGAGCGTTGGATAGCATGATCGGTACGCTGTGGCGCGGCGATTCTCCATGCCTGCTGCGGTGCGATCAATTGTGGGAAATAGGTAGATCGCGGCGGCATTCCTGATGACCCGCGACACACCGCATGGCCACGACGCACGCGGGGGTCCATCTCTCGCCTGGATGGGCCACTGCCTTCGCGGCAGTGACCCCGATACTTCGTCTCAGGTCTGCTCTGGCTGTGTCATCGTTTTCAGTGCGGCGCGTTTGTCCGCCGATGGCCCGAGCCAGCGCGCCGGCAACGACAGTGCGCTGACCAGCGACACCAGCAGTGCGGCGCCGTACGGAACGGCCTGGATCAACAGCACCGCCACCCAGATCGAAACGTCCGGGCCGCGCAGCTCTTCCGGAATGCCGAGCACCACGTCCGGCGTGAACTGCACTACATGCGTCAGGAAGTACGCCGCCGTCAGCAGCAAGCCCAGCATCAGTGTTTCCTGAGCGGCGCCGGCCACACCCTGCGCCAACGCATGGGGCTGCGTGCCCTTCGGTGTGCGGAAGAACGGCTCGTTGCGCGTGATCATGCCTTTCACTACGGCAAGACCGATGGTGTGCGACAGCGCAAGGCCTGCCAGTGCCGCGGCAAAGGTCTGGCGCACGTTCGCGCCGACCCGCGACACATACAAATGCGCCAGCTTGACCAGTTTGAAGGTGAACAGCGACAGCGGCAGGATCGAGAACATCATCAGCGGCGGATCGATGCGATGCGGCGCGACGATCATGCCCACCGACCAGCCCAGAGCGGCCAGATTGAAGATGAGGTTCAGGCCGTCCGCCAGCCACGGCAGCCAGCCGGCGACGAAGTGATAGCGCTGGCCTAGCGTGAGCCGCTCGTCGCGCCGCGAGAACAGCGCGCTGGCGTGGTTGCGCAGAATCTGCATCGCGCCGTACGCCCAGCGGAAGCGCTGCTTCTTGTAGTCGACGAACGTTTCCGGCATCAGGCCGCGGCCGTAGCTGCGCGGCAGGTAATGAGCTTCGTAGCCATGCTCGAACAGCCGCAGGCCGAGTTCGGCGTCTTCGGTGATGCACCACTGCGCCCAGCCGCCGGTCTTCTGCAGTGCCTCGCGCAGCACCAATGTCATGGTGCCGTGCTGGATGATGGCGTTGCGCTCGTTGCGGGTGATCATGCCGATATGGAAGAAGCCGCGGAGCTCGGCGTAGCACATGGCCTTGAAGGCGCTGTCATCCTGGTCGCGATAGTCCTGCGGCGCCTGCACGATGGCGACTTTCGGATCGTGGAAGCCGGGGACCAGGTCTTTCAGCCATTGTGGGTCGACCTGGTAGTCGCTGTCGATCACGGCGACGATACCGGCCGCCGGGTCGGTCTGCTTCAGTGCGAAGTTGAGCGCACCGGCCTTGAAGCCGTCGAGCGGGTTGACGTGGAAGAAGCGGAAGCGCTCGCCCAGCGTGCGGCAGTGAGCCTCGACCGGCCGCCACACCGCTTCGTCCCGGGTGTTGTTGTCGATCACCAGCACTTCGAAATCCGGGTAATCGAGCCGCGCCAGCGCATCGAGCGTTTCGATCAGCATGTCCGGCGGTTCGTTGTAGGCCGGAACGTGAATCGAGATCCGCGGCCAGGAAGTCATGGTCGCCGTCGGCAACGTGCGCCGGCGCGACGTTACCCAACGTGCTTCGGCCCACTCATGTGCTTCGGCCAGCAGCACGGCGATCACGCCGAGCATGCCGAAGATGAGGAAGGCGCCGATCAGCACGCTGGTGAAAGTCAGGTACTGCTGCGAGTACTCGTGGATGATCAGAACGGCGATGGTCGCCGCTGCGTACACCACGACTGCCAGGAAACTTCGCCCGCGCGTGCCGAGCGTGCTGCTGTTGACGTAGAAGAATCCCAGCAGCAGCGCCGCGATACCCACGGAGATGGCGGCCAGCGTGTGCCACTGCGGAATGCGCACGATGGGTTTGACGAACTCGAACTTGGGTCGGCGATCGACGTTGTACACGCCCCAGTAAGCGCCGACCGCGCCTTCGTAGGTTGCCTTCCAGGGCTGATCGAAGGCTTCCATGATGTAGTACACGTAGCCTTCCTCCTTGGCGCGGGCCAGGAAGCGGCGCAGGAACAAGGCTTCGTTGCTGGCCGAGGCCACGGCGGATTCGCGCGTACGCCCGTCCGAGGGCCAGCCCACTTCGCCGATGATGATGCGTTTGCCTGGGAAGGTCTGCTGCAGCAGCTCCATGCGCGAGACCATGTAATCGATGGAGCGCCCGACCTCGATGCCTTCCCAGTATGGCAACAGGTGTACGCCGATGAAGTCGACGTGCTTCACTAACTCGGGATTGTCGATCCACACGTGCCAGGGCTCGGCGGTGCTGACCGGCTGATCCACCGCGGCGCGCACCCGATCCAGCTCCTTGCCGAGCTCGGCGACGGTCAGATCGCCGCGCAGGATCGCTTCGTTGCCGATGAACAGGCGGATGACGTTCTTGTGCGCCTTGGCGAGCGCAATCGCTGCCTCGATCTCGGTCTCGTTGGTTTTCAGATCGCGGTCCAGCCAGGCGCCGACCGCAACCTTGAGGTTGTGCTTGGCCGCGAGCCTGGGCACTTCACCGAGCGAGCCCAGCGACGAATAGGTGCGCACCGCGTTGACCGAGGCCCCGCTGAGCAATGCCAGGTCGCCGTCGATCTGCTGGGTCGAGGGCAGTCTGCGCTCGGCCGGGTTCTGTCCCGCGTGGAAGGGCGAGAACGCCATCCCCTGCACGCCACGCTCCGGCCATTCCGGTTCCTCGACCGGCTTGTTCAGATACGCCCACAAGCCGAAGGTAATCGCCGCGAAGACGATCGCGACCAGGTAACTGGAGAACTTCATGATGGGAGGAGCGTTGAACGAGGTGGGCGCAGGCCGTCGTTTGGCGGTAGGGGATGTCGGCTCGAGCCCTTACTCGTGACGCGCATGTTAACGTACCTGCCGGCCGATGCAGCGGCTGCCGGGGCGACGGGCCCACGGCTCCAGGGCCGGCCCGCGGCGTTCGGCGATGCCGCCAAATGCGGGAGAAAACCTCGATGAATCAAGGCTTAGCAAGGGTATGCAAGGCGGGGCGCCTGGGCCTTCCGATGCTGTTGGTCGCGGCGGTTGCAATCTCGTGGTCGGAAGTGGCGGCCGCGCAGTCGGCGCAGGGCCAGCCGCGCGAGAACAACTTCGAAGTCACGCCGTTCGCCGGCTACATGGGCGGCGGCCGCTTCAAGGATCCCGGCAACGACAGCGATCGCGACATCGAGTCCGACGTCAATTACGGCGTATTCCTGGGCATGAACGCCGACGGGCCGGACCGCCAGTACGAGCTGCTGTACGCCCGCCAGGGCACCAGCATCGAAGGCGCCACGCCGATCGACATGACCGTGCAGTACCTGCAGATCGGCGGCAGCGTCAGCTTCACCGACGTGCAGCCTGTCGTGCCTTTCTTCGGCGTCACCGTGGGCGCAACCCAGTTCAGCCCCGATGGTGGGCTCGATGACGAGACCCGCTTCTCTTTCACGGTCGGTGGCGGCGTGAAGGTGCCGATCACCGAGCACATCGGCCTGCGCTTCGACGCACGTGCTTTCGTTACGGTCATGAACAGCGATTCGGCGTTCTTCTGCCGTTCCGTCTCCGGCGATGCCGCCTGTCGCATCAAGGTGGATTCGAGCACGCTGGTGCAGTACTCGGCCATGCTCGGAGTGATCGCGGCGTTCTGAACAGCGACACTGATGCCTGCCAGCTGCAGAATCGTCGTCAGAGCTTCGCGTCGATGCTCGTACTCGAAGATCTGACCAAATCCTTCGATGGTGTTCGCGCGCGCCAGGTGCTGCGCAACATCTCATTGCAGGTGCCTGCCGGCGAGTACATCGCCATCATGGGCGAGTCCGGTGCCGGCAAATCCACGCTGCTGAACTTGATTGCCGGATTGGACCATCCGGATGCCGGTCGCGTGGTTCTCGATGGCGAGGATCTCACCTTGCTGGGCGACGCCGCGCGCACTCGCTTGCGACGCGTCAAGATGGGTTTCGTGTTCCAGGCATTTCATCTGCTGCCGCACCTGAGCGTCGAACGCAACGTGGCGCTGCCGCTGGCGCTCAACGGCATCGTAGGGCGCGAAGCGGCGGTCCGTATCGAGGAGATGCTGGCCGCGGTGGGCTTGAGCGAGCGCCGGAACGATTCGCCCGCGAAGCTCTCGGGCGGCGAGATGCAGCGGGTCGCGGTCGCTCGTGCGTTGATTCACAAACCTTCCCTGGTATTGGCCGATGAACCCACCGGCAATCTGGATGCGGATTCGGCCACCGAGGTTCTGGAGCTGCTGCGTTCGCAGCTCAAGCGCGATCGGGCAACCGGCATTCTGGTCACACATTCGACCATTGCCGCGGCTACCGCGGATCGCATCTATCGGCTGAGCGCCAGCGGTTTGCGGCAGGAATAGCGTTGTGGCTGCGGCAACCCGGGTCGTGCTGGATGCAAGCGTATTCGGGCCGCTGCGTCACGCGCCGGGTCGCACGATGCTGGCGATAGCGGCGATTGCGCTGGGCGTCGCACTGGGTTTCGCCATCTACCTGATCAATCGGGTAGCTGCCGACGAAGTCTCGGTGGCGGCGCGCAGCCTGTTCGGTCTGGCGGACTTGGCGGTTGAAAGCAACGGCGGTTTCGACGAAGAGCTGTATCCGCGCGTGGCCCGGATAGAAGGGATCGAGGTGGCCAGCCCGGTGGTGCAGGTCGAAGCGAAGCTGATCGGCCAGCGTGGCGCACTGACCGTACTCGGTATGGATGCTTTCCGCTCGCGCCGCTTGCAACCAGCCTTCGCGCGCTTCGCCGAGACATTGTCGCGTGATGATGAAAGCGGCAGCTCCGGCAAGCAGGCGATCTATCTCAGCACCAGCGCTGCGCAGGGCCTCGGCCTGGAAGCGGGCGACACTCTTCGCGTGCAAGTGGGGCTGCGACCGGAAGAGTTCGAGGTGGCCGGCGTGTTGCCACCGGCGGCCTTGCAGGATCGCGCGGGTGTCATGGACATTGCTACAGCTCAATGGAAGTTCGATCGGCTGGGTCGGCTTTCGCGCATCAATCTGCGGCTGGCGCCGGGCGCGAGCCCCGGACAGGTGCAGCAGTCGATCGAAAAGATTCTGCCTGCGGGCGCGCGCGTCGTGGCTCCCGGCCAGGCGGCTGACGAAGCCCTACGCCTGTCGCGAGCTTATCGATCCAATCTCTCTGCACTGGCGCTGGTGGCGTTGTTCACCGGCGGCTTCTTCGTCTATTCGACCCAGTCACTGGCGGCGCTGCGTCGCCGCCGGGAATTCGCGTTGCTGCATGCACTCGGTATCACACGCGAAGAGCAGCTCCTGCTGACGCTGCTGGGTGGTGCCATCGTCGGCGTAGCCGGCGCGTTGCTGGGTGTTGCGGCCGGCATAGCTATCGCGAATCTCGGGTTGAACGTGCTCGGCGCCGATCTGGGTGCAGGCTTTTTCAGAGGCATTACACCATCGCTGCAATGGCATTGGCTGGAGGCTGCTGTGTTTTGTGCATTGGGTGCGGCAGTGGCGATCGTCGGATCCTTGCAGCCGGCGCTGGACGCTGCGCAAATCCCGACCGCTGCGGCGTTGAAGTCCGGCGACGTCGCCAGCGGGCAGGTTCGGACGCGCTGGCCGCTCGTCATCGCGCTGCTCGTTGCTGCGATCGCGGCTTTGTTGCTGCCGCCTGTGGCGGGATTGCCTTTGCCCGGCTATGTATCGATTGCGTTGCTGATCGTCGGTACCGTGGTGGCGATGCCTGCCATCCTGCAGCGCCTGCTTGCCGCCGCGCCGCGCGGACAGTCCGTGCCGTGGGAAATTTCAATCTCACATCTGCGCGGCACGGCGCGCTACGCGACGCTCAGCGTTTCGGCCATCGTCGTGAGCTTCAGCCTGATGGTGGCCATGGCCATCATGGTGATGTCCTTCCGCAATTCACTCGATGCCTGGACCCAGCGGATCCTGCCGGCGGATCTGTATGTGCGTGCCGGCAACGTCGGCCAGTCGTCGCATCTGAGCGAAACCGACGCAGCCGCGCTGCGAGCCATTCCGGGCGTGGCGCGCCTGGAAGTCGGCCGTTTGACTGAAGTGAGCCTGCCCGGAAAGCTAGGTACGGCGGCGCTGATTGCGCGCGACATCGATGCTCGGCAGGCGAATCGTGTGCTGTGGATCGAGAGGCAGACCGACAAGCCGCTGTCGCCAGGTGCGGTGCCGGTGTGGCTCTCGGAGGCTGCTGCGGATCTGCTGCGACTGCCGGTGGGCGCAGAGTTCGACATGCCGGTCGGGGAGAAGCTGGTCAAGGCTTCGATTCGCGGCGTGTGGCGTGACTACGAGCATCAGCGCGGTGCACTCGTGATGGAGCGTGCGGCTTACGTCCGGCTCACCGGTGATCGGGCGATCAACACGGTCTGGATGTGGCTCGAACCGACCGCATCGGTCGAAGCGGTGCAGCAGCAGGTTCGCGATCGACTGCCGCAGGCTGACTACGATCTGCGTACGCCGCGCGAGCTGCGCCAGCTGTCGCTGCAAGCATTCGACCGCACGTTCGCGGTGACGTATGCGCTCGAGCTGATTGCGATCCTGATCGGCCTGTTCGGTATCAGTGCCGGCACCAGCGCGCAGGTGCTCGCCCGACGTGCCGAGTTTGGGGTCCTGCGGCACATCGGATTGACACGTGCGCAGATTGCATCGACCTTGGCCATCGAAGGCGCCGGCCTGGGTGCGTTGGGCGTTGTCGCAGGCCTGGTGACCGGCGGATGGGTGAGCCTGATCCTGGTGTACGTCGTCAACCGGCAGTCCTTTCACTGGAGCATGGACCTGTTCGTACCCGTCGGCCTGCTGGCAACTCTGAGTCTCGCCCTGATCGCGTCGGCGTCGCTGATTGCCGTGTTCAGCGGACGCCAGGCGATGCGCGAAGATGCGGTGCGCGTGGTGAAGGAGGATTGGTGAGTCGTGAGTCGCAACCAGCGCGCCGCTTCGGCAGATGGGTCGCCGCCATGATGGCAACGTCATCGAAGAGCGTTGCGCATGCTTGTCGGGTCGTTCGCCGTCAACGCCGCAAGCCTCGCGACGGGTTTGTGGTTTCAGCAGTGAAAAGCGGGCGTAACCGTGCGGTGCGAGCCGTGCTCATAGCACTGAGCTCGGTGTTGCTGCCGATGCTCGCGTGGCCGCAAGCGGATATGGAGCCCGTGTCTTACCCGGAGGTCGTTCCCGGTTACGCGATGGAGTTTCCGCGTGACGAAGGCAGCCATCCGCAATACCGCACCGAATGGTGGTACGTAACCGGCTGGCTGCAGGACGACTCGGGTGCGCCGCTGGGCTTTCAGGTGACTTTCTTTCGCAGCCGGCCAGGCGTGGACGAAGCCAATCCGTCGCGCTTTGCCGCGAAGCAAGTGTTGTTCGCGCACGCGGCTGTCAGCGATCCGCGCGTCGGGAAATTGTTGCGAGACGAAAGAGCGGCGCGCGAAGGTTTTGGACTTGCCGTCGCGCGCCAGGACAATCTCGACGTGTCGATCGACGACTGGTCCTTGCGGAAGGGCAGCGGGAATGAGTCCGTCTATCACGCGCAGGTGGCAGCCGAAGGGTTCACCTTGCAGCTCGATCTGCGTGCGACACAGCAGCCGCTGCTGCAAGGCCAGCAGGGCTTCAGTCAGAAAGGACCGGACCCGTCGTCATCGAGCTACTACTACAGCCTGCCGCAGCTGCAAGCGAGCGGGCAGGTCGCCATCGGCAAGCAGCGCTACACGGTTCATGGCATAGCGTGGCTGGACCACGAATGGTCCAGCTCCATCATGGATGCCCAGGCGCAGGGCTGGGACTGGCTGGGAGCGAATCTCGAAGATGGCGGCGCAGTGATGGCGTTCAGAATGCGCACGGCCAGCGGCGAACGACACTGGGCCGCGGCAACCTGGTCGAATGCAGCCGGGCGGCAGACGTTTGCGCCCGCACAGGTCGAGTGGTCGACGCTGCGTCGCTGGCGTTCGCCGCGCACTGGCATCGACTATCCGGTCGAATGGCGCGTGCGCATCGGCGAGCACACCATCCGCTTGCATCCGCTAATGGACGATCAGGAGAACGATGCGCGTGGCAGCACCGGCACGATCTATTGGGAAGGCGCGGTCCAGGTGCTCGACGAGCGCGACCGGATACTCGGTCGCGGTTACCTGGAACTGACCGGCTACGGAAAACGGGTCAGGCTGTGATGGCGGCTCCCGCCTTGGGTGGCGGGAGCTCGATCTCGTTGCGAAACGTTCGTTCAGACCTTCACACCCGGCTTCAGCCCCCACACCTTGCACCAGCCGTCGGCATGCACCAGCTTGCCCGGGAAAATATTGCACGGGCGCCATTCGTCGCCTTCCTTGCCTTGCAGCTGCAGGCAGTTCGAGCACTTGCTGCCGGGCTTGTACTGCGGGACTTTCGCGGCCTCGGCCTTCTTCGCATCGTGCGTGTAGGCCATTGCCACCGCCACCGGATCTTTCTCGTCCACGTGCGGCGCCGCCGCCTGTGCTGCAGCCTCTTTCATCAGGCCGGCCGCCGGCACGGCGATCAGGCCGGCGAGGGCGGTCTTCAGCAGGGTACGACGATCGACGGGGGACTCGCTCATGATGAACCTCATTGCTGGCGATATGCTGGCGCGCGAATTCTAGCGCGTCGCATGCTGCCTTTTATGATGTTGTCGTCATGAAGCCGGTCGCTACGGCGCTACTTGAGATCGATTTTCAACTACCTGCAAGCAGCGAGCGGCGTGCGACGATGATTCCGTCCTCGTCGGCGTACAACCAATCGCCGGGATGGAAGTTCACACCTGCAAAACGTACGACGAGGTCGCGCTGTCCTTCACCGCGCTTGTCGGTCTTCAGTGGCAGTGTCCCCAAAGCACGTACACCGAGCGGCATTTGCGCGATCTCCGCCGAGTCACGCACACAGCCATAGACCACTACACCGCTCCAGCCGTTGTCGGCGGCTTTGCGCGCCAGCATGTCTCCCAGCACGGCTCGGCGTTTCGAGCCACCGGCATCAATGACCAACACGCGCCCGTCGCCGCGTTCCGCTACCAGGTCGCGAACACGTGAGTTGTCTTCGAAGCATTTGATGGTGGCAATGGCGCCGGCGAAACGTACCCGTCCGCCGTAGCTCTGAAACAGCGGTTCGCAGATTTCCAGCTCGTCGCTGTAGTGATCGCACAGATCGGCAGTCTTGAATTCCACGGGTCTCATTCCTCGCAGGGCCAGGCTCGACGCCTGACGCAGAAACATCGATGAAGTGGGTCTTGCAGTCGCTGGCGCGCTCGAGGTTGTGCTCGATGGCGATTCCGACGTCCTGGGTTCGTCCCTCGACAGTGTGCGCGAAGAAGCTCCACTGGCCAACCGGGGCGGCAGTAGTACGCAGAGGGTTGGTCTTGCGGTTGTTCCGTGCAAGCCTTGCATCGGCTGCGCGAAAGCAGCCGTGTTCTGCGGGTGCGGATGCCCGCCGTGTCGCGGGCTATTTCGTGAGCTTGCCGACCAGGCGCGACAGCAGCGAATTGCTCTTCGGTAGTTTGCGGATCGCGCTCTCGGAGAGGACCGCCTCGCGTGCTTCGTCGAGCAGCTGCTCATTCAGGCTCTTCTTCGACAGCGCCTTGTACTTGCCGGTCGCGGCGGCTCTGGCGGAAGAACGCCTGGCGGCGACGGCCGACTTGGCTGCCTGCTTCAGTGCCTTGTTCGACCCGGTCGCGGCGGTTCTGAACGACCCGCTGGCGGTCGGGTTGAAGCTGCCGGTCGAACCCGGATCGATCGGCAGCGCCGGTGCCGGAACTTCCATGGTCACGGTCGGGATGGCCGGCTTCGCACGCTCGCGTGCCTGGCTCAAGTCCACGACCTTGGCTTCACTTCTGGCGTTCGCTGCCGGCATGCGCAACGGTGCATCGTTGAAGCGCAATTGTTCCGCGGCGCTGATCCGCAATACCGATGGCGAGGCGAAGAACGTCTTCAGGTAACCGGCCACCGCTTCGGCGGAGACCTGCTCGCGGAAGAAACCGATGCGCAGTGAATGCACGATCTTGCCGCTGCCGGCATTGGCCACCGAGTAGAGCCGATAGGCCTCGAAAATATCCAGGTGCGGCATGGCGTCGAGATTGACCGGCTGGTCCGAGGTGGCCAGCTGGATGACGAACCATTTTTCCTGCGAATCGTCATTGAGTTCGGCGCTGGTGAGGGCGCGGATGGTCTGGGTGCTGTCCAGTTCCGGCAGCGGTCGATTCGGATCGCGTGCCGAACGCGGGATCGGCGGCACTGTGCGCGTTGCATTGTGCGCAGGAGTTGCAGCTGGCTGCGGTGGCGTCCTGCTTATCGCGGGCTTCTTCTGTATCGCTTGCGATACAGGATTTACAGGGGATTTCTTCGCGGCGGATGACGCTGCGACCGGCTCCTGAGCGAGTGTGGGGGGTGGCGCTGCCGGTGTCGCTTCGAGTGTCAGGGAAACCGCAGGGATGTCGACTCCTTTGCCAACGTGGAACGGCTCGCTCGATACCACGGCGATCGGTTCTTTGTCGGACGGTGTCATCGGCTCGCTGGCGAGCGTGAGCTCCATGACGGGCGCCGCTTTCGTCGGTGCCGGTCGGGTCGGTTGTTCGATGAATGCCTGTTTCGTGGTCGAAGGCGTGGAAGCGGGCCTTGCAGCCGTAACAGGGTTCGTTGCCGAAGAAGCGAGCGACGTCGTAACCGCAGGAGTGACTGCTGTCGCCGACTCTTTCGGCGTCTGAGCTTTCACCGAAGCTGCGGATGCAACTTTGGAGATGGTCGATGCTGCTGTGCTTTCCGGAGCCGTGACCTTCGATGCCGAAGATGTCGTGGCCCGTGTCGCAACTCGGGCGGCAGGCGCTGCTGGTTGCAGTGAGGCTGTGTGCGAGGTCTGCTTCGGCGCTTCTTTCGCAGCAGACGCAATCATCTTCTCGACCAGTGTCATCTGCGGCGCAGGACGTTTGCCGGAAGCGGCCGTGTCGGGCTGGAAGCCGCGCGCGTAGCGGCGATCGTCATCGGACAGGGAAGTCGTGAACGCGGTGGGATAGCTGTCGCGCACCATGGCGAGCGCCTGGTCCGCATCTTCCTGGCTGACGAAGAAACCCAGCCGCAGACGATGCCGCGTGCGTCCATCTTCGGAACGCGCCACCTGGTAGAGCCGATAGCTTTCCAGGCCGGGAATGGTTTTTCCGGCTGCCGTGACCGGCGCGATCGAAGTGCAGAGATTGATGACGAACAAGGCAGTGCCCGGCGCGGAACCTGCGTCCGGCCTGAGCAGCGCCTCATTGAAGCGAGACCCGGTGGGTTCGGAGTGAACCTTGCTGGTATTGTCTTCCACGAGACCTTCCCCATCGCAAACCACAGCCAAACGGTCGAAACCGGCTCTCGGTCGTGGAGTCATTGCGCGGGGAAGAACGACGCCATGCGCTGACGAACGTTCCTCGAAGAAGTGTCGCGATCAGCCGCTTCTAGTTATGTAATCGGTGGTATCCGGCAGGCCTTGGCCTGACGTATCCCGCCGATGGCGGACCTGATGCCGCGCGTCCTGCGGCTCGTGGCGACCCCGCTGTCCTGGGAATGACTCCGTTAGACCGGTAGCTTTGCGTCCTCGCCTTTCGACGAGTTTGCCTTTTGCACGCGGCGATTCTTCGATAGCACGCCGCGATAAGTCAAGCCTGGTGTCGGTTTCAGCCGACATGCCATTCAATGCCCCGCCTTCGATCTGCACGGCGGCTCGGGTTATGTCTCATGTGCTGCGACGCGGTGCTCAGACGGCCATGCGCGTCCACGCTTCCTTGGTGGCGCTGGCGGGTTCGCCAGCCATGATGCGCGGTGCGAGCTGCGAGACGATGTGGACTTGTGCAGCGTCGGACAAACCGAGCGCGCGCAACGCGCCTTCCAGTCCATCGATGAGCTGCCGTCGATCCGCTTCCGTCGGACAGGAGTCGCGCGCCAGCGATGCAAGCTCATCGCCCACGCTCTCGATGGTCTCCGCGATCGACGGTGCGAACTCGCTCAGATCGCCGCGCAGGCGTGCCGCAAACCGGAAGGAGTTGTAGGCGCAGCCATAGGCGCGGTTACGCAGCTTGAGATTCCTTAGCAGCCCCATGGCGCGCACCCTCGAAGTAAACATGGTCGGAGAAAGTGTGGAGTGCGTCGCACTCAACGTGGTGTGCGCTGGATCTCAAAAGTCGTGCGTGCGTCGCTGTTGCGTGGATGCCGCATTACGGATCAAGCACCTGCAATGACGAGGCCGCACGGGAGAAAAAAATCGTCGCGAACGCGTTGACAGTCGCCGCGCTTCGTGCGAGCGCGGGGGGACGGCCTGAATCAGGCGCGGCCGACGTTGTGATCCGTCGGTGAGTGGAAGTATTCGCTCTCGGTCGCGAATTGCCGCATCAGCTTGCGCAGTTCCTCGACCCGGCCTTCGGCGGTGCTGATGGGCAGGCATTCCTCGCACTCTGGATCCGTACAAGGCTGGCGCGAATAGAGCCAGTACTGCACCGCACCAGCCAGCAGGCCGTCGGCGATGTCCCACACGTCGGCTTTCTGGTCCGTGTCGGCAATGCGATTGCCCAGGTCCACGGCCTTGCCGAAGGCTTCGCTGAAGGGGTTGTCGGATTCCTGCATGGCTGCACGTCGCTTCTAAAAAGTGCAGCCATTGTAACCGCCTCGACGCGCCTTGAAGAGAAGCGGTATCGCTGCTTTACTGTCCCGAGGCAAATGATTGAACTGCCGAGGAAACAATGGCTGACGAACGCGATCTCGAGACGCAGATGGACGTTGCTGCTCTGTATCAGGAAGAACTCTTCACCGACCGCCGCGTGGGCGCCATCCGCCGCCTGACGCCGGTCAAGAGCGACGGCACCCCGGACACGGACCGGCCGACGCTGTTCATCGGCCAGGCGGAAATCATGACCAACATGGGCCCGGTGCCCATCAATTTCGAGATTGCCGGCGACACGCTGGAGCAGGCGGTGCAGGGTTTCGCTGCGGCTGCGGCTGTCGGCATCGAGCGCACCGTGCAGCAGATCCAGGAAATGCGTCGCCAGCAGGCCTCCCAGCTGGTCGTTCCCAGCGGCGGCATGCCCAACCTGGGCGGTGGCGGCAAGATCCAGATTCCTTGAAGGCGGGCGACGCCTGCCGCTTCGTGTAGCGTCGGCGGCGATCGAGAATCGTCGCTGACCGCTCGAGGTATGACGACGCGGCGTGCCGATCCACCCCGCCTCAGCCAGGATCGGCTGCCGCCATCGGCTGCGCCGTTTCCGGCGCATCCTGCATGCTCAGCAAAGTCCCGTTCTCATGACTGATGGCGTCCTCGGTGTGCTTGTTCATCACCACGATGCTGATGCGGCGATTGATCGGGCTGTCCGGATGGGCCGGATCGAGCGGCACGCTGGAGGCGAGGCCGACGATGCGCCCGACTTTTTCCGCGGGCAGTCCGCCTGCGATCAATGAGCGCCGCGCCGCGTTGGCGCGGTCCGCGGACAATTCCCAGTTGCCATAATTCGGCCTGCCGTAAGGACGGCTGTCGGTGTGGCCGCTGATGCTGATGCGGTTCGGCACGTTGTCGATGATGGTGGCCAGCTCGTGCAGGATGTTGTCGGTGAACGGCTCCAGCACCGCGCTGCCGAGTGGGAACATGGAACGGCGTTCGTGATCGATGATCTGGATGCGGACGCCCTCGGGCGTGACGTCCAGCAGGATCTGATCCTTGAATTTCGCCAGCGACTCACGCTGGTCGATGGCTTCGCGCAGCTGCTTGAGCAGCGCGTCGAGCCGTTCGCGGTCGAGCTTTTCGGCCGCTTCTTCTTCGGCCTGTCGCGCTGCCGCTTGCGCCTGCGCCGCGTCCACCTCCGGTGTTGCATTTTCGGGTGCGGCGTTGCGATGCAGTTCCATGCCGCCGCCCAGCGCGATCATGCTGTTGCTGGCGCCGCCGGGTCCGTTGGCCGCGGCCGCCGCTGTCGGGCTTGCGCCCGGCACCACGGAAGGATTGTTGAAATATTCGGAGATGGCGCCTTTCTGTTCCGGCGTGGTCGAGCCCATCAGCCACAGCAGCAGGAAGAACGCCATCATGGCGGTGGCGAAATCGGCGAACGCGACCTTCCACGAGCCGCCATGATGGCCGTGCGCGTGCTTCTTGATGCGCCGGATGATGACCGGCGCGACTTCGCCCTTGCTTGCAGCGGCGCTCACTGGCGCTTACCCGTTCCTGCGGCCGCGCAGCTGCGTTTCCAGGTCCTTGAAGCTCGGCCGCAGCTCGCCCGGCGTGGCCTTGCGGCCGAATTCGATCGCTACCTGCGGCGGATGCCCCTGCAGGAAACCCAGGATGCAGGTCTTGAGAGTGTTGAAGAACTGAGTGCAATCGCGCGCCTGGCGCTCCATCGCATTGCTCATCGGGCTGATGAAGCCGTAGGCCAGCAGGATTCCCAGGAACGTGCCGACCAGCGCCGCCGCCACCTTCTTGCCGATCTCCTCGGGCGGTCCGCCGAGCGAGCCCATGGTGTTGACGATGCCGAGCACCGCCGCAACGATGCCGAAGCCGGGCAGGGCGTCGGCGATCCGGCTCATGGCGCCGGCCGGCTCGGCGCCGTCGTGGTGATGCGTCTCGATCTCCAGGTCCATCAGCGCTTCGAGCTGGTACTGGTCCATGTCGCCGCTGATGATCAGCCGCAGATAGTCCTGGATGAATTCGACGGCGTGATGATCCTGCGCGATCAGCGGCTGCTTCTGGAACAGCTCGCTTTTCTCCGGCTCTTCGATGACGCGCTCCAGGCCCATCATGCCTTCCTTGCGCGCCAGCGCCAGCAGGTCGTACATCAGCGCGAACAGCGCCAGGTAGTGTTCTTTCTTGTACGGCGCGCCTTTGAGCAGGCTGGCGATGCCGCCCAGCGCGCGTTTGGTCACGCTCATCGGGTTGGCGATCAGGAAGGCGCCGGCCGCAGCGCCACCGATGATGAGCAGTTCCGACGGCTGCCACAGCGCCAGCAGTTGCCCACCGTGCACGGCGAAACCGCCCAGCACGCAGCCGATCACCACGACCATGCCGATAATCAGATTCATTGAGATGAGACTTCCAGAAGCGGATCTGCGGACTGCACTCGCCCGTACAGCTGCTTCATCGGCCGCGCTGCGCCGCGCTTGAGGCGCAAACAAGCGACAGGTCTCACTCTGACCGCGCCGACCTGGCGTCCGTGCCTGGGCGCCGCCAGAATCCAGGCCATGTTTTCTGGGACGATCCCCGGTATGAGAGCCATCCATTCTGCGTCACGGCTGCGGTTGATGGTCGCGCTCGGCGCCTGCCTGATGGCCGGCCTGGTCTGGGCGCAGTCGCTCGAGGTCATCGAGCTGAAATACCGCACGGCGCAGGAAGTCATTCCCATCCTGCAGCCGCTGCTCGAATCCGGTGGTGCGCTGAGTGGTACCGAGTACAAGCTGTTCGTACGCGCGAGCAGCGCCAACGTGGCGCAACTGCGCCGGGCATTGGCGGAAATCGATCGACAGCCGCGACAGCTGCTGGTGTCGGTCCGGCGCGCAACGCGCCAGGCCATCGAACGCGAAGGCGCATCGGCGACAGTCGTCCTCGGCAACCAGGCGTCAGGCGCGACGGTGCGAGCAACCGATGCGACTTCGCACCGTGAGGGTAATGGCGTTGCGAGCGTGCAGGTGCTGGAAGGCAGCGCCGCCTATGTCGCTGCTGGAGCGAGCGTGCCGGTAGTTACCGCGGCCGTAGCTAGTGGCGGACGCCGGCCGTGGGTCGCAGCGTCCACTGAGTATCGGAATCTGGGCAGCGGCTTTCTCGTGACGCCGCGAGTGTCGGGGCAGCGTGTCACGCTGGACATCTCGCAGCAGTCCGAGCAACGCAGCACGCACACTGGCCAGATCGAAACGCAGCAGTTGGCAACGCAGGTCAGCGGCCAGCTCGGTGAATGGTTGCAACTCGGCGGTGTCGCAGAATCCTCCAGCCAGCAGCGCAGCGGTGCGCTGAGTCGCCAGTATTCGACGCGCGACGACGATCTGGCGCTCTGGGTCAAGGTGGAAGAGCACCGCTAGGCGTCGGCTCGTCGCTCACCGCGGAAATCCGCAATCGCAGGAAACGACAGCCGTGCGCGACTTCTGGAAACCCTTGCTGGCCATCATCGTCTGCTGCGTCGGTGTGGCCGGTCTGTTGTCGGGGCGTCCTATCGAGCGCGCGCCGGGTGTGCTGGTGGATACCGAGCCGTTGCAAGCTCTGATCGAAGCGCCGCCGTTTGCGGTAGGCGAGTTCGAGCTGACGCCGCGCGCAAGTTACGACATCAGCGCCCGAGTGCTGTCGATCGAACCTTATCGGATGGATGGCGGCGCCAAGTTATCGCCAGTCGATTTTGCCGTTGGCTGGGGGCCGATGTCCGACAGTGCGGTGCTGGAACACTTCCGAATCACCCAGGGCGCGCGTTTCTTCACCCTCTACCCGGACGAGACCGCCGATCTGGCTGCGGCGCTCAGTGGCAGCGCCAACATGCACCTGATCCCCGCTACCGCCCGCATCCGCAGCATGCTCGGCAAGGTGCGGCGCGGTCACGTCGTTCGCATGCAGGGTTTCCTTGTCAACGTCCGTGGTCCCAATGGCTACACGTGGAATTCGTCGCTGACCCGCGATGATACGGGCGACGGCGCGTGCGAGCTTTTCTACGTGGAGTCGCTGGAAATGCGCTGACGCCGCAGCGCGCTCAGGTCCATTACGAAGAGTTAAGCGCAAGTTAAGTCCGGCCGCGGCGAGCGCCGCCTATAGTGATTCCGCCGCAAAAACTGCGGTTCAAGGAGTCCGCGCCATGAAGTCGTTGTCTGCCCTCGCTGTCGCGTTGTCACTCGTCACCGGCGCTGCATTCGCGGCCCAGCCCGCCTCCGGCACTGCTTCGGCCACTGCGGCGACGGCCAAGTCCTGCGGCAAGCAGGCGATGGCCAAGAAACTGCACGGCGATGCCCGCGCCAAATTCATCAAGGAATGCAAAGAAGGCAAGCACGGCAGCTGAGCGCTTTCATGGCATCCGCAGCGTCGAGGCCCCAGCTCCCCTGACCTGCCGTCCTCCAGGTCGAGCGCTGCGCCTGATTCAACGAGGGCTGCGGATGCCTTTCTCCTGAAAACGGCAGGACACCTTCAGTCCCGGATGATTGTCGAGCAGCTCGACCGTGGCGCGATGCAGCCGCATCACCGCCGCCACCAGGCTCAATCCCAGACCGCTGCCGGTTTGATTGCGATCGCGCTCCAGGCGGATGAACGGCTGCAGGATGCGCTGCCGGTCTTCGGCGGGAACGCCCGGGCCATTGTCGGAAACCGATAGCAGGATGTCTTCCGAGGCGTGTACCGCCACATCGACGCGACCACCCGACGGCACGTACTTGAGCGCGTTCTCGACCAGATTCACCAGTGCTTGCGCCAGCAGCTGCTGATTGCCCAGCAGCACCGCGCTCGAACTTCCTTCGTACGACAGCGTGATGCCATGCGTGCCAGCTTCGGGCTGGTACAGATCGACGATCTCCCGCGCCAGGTTTGCAAGATCGACGTCTTCGAGCGCGAGCTCGCGCGCACGGCCATCGGCTTGTGCAATCTGCAGCAACGTGCCGAGCGTTCGTTGCACGCGCTCCAGCTCTGTCAGCGTCGCGTCCATCACTTCTCGCGAGCTGCTGGCGACATCCGGATGCTGCAACGCTTCTTCGATGCGGACGCGGGCCCGGTACAACGGCGCACGCAGATCATGGGCTGCGCTGTCGAAAGTCATGCGCAGCAGATCGGTTTGCTGCTCGATGCGATCGAGCATCCGGTTCACCGTGGCCGACAGCTCGTCGAACTCGTCGTGCGAGCCCTCGACGTCGAGTCGCTGCGACAGCTCCCCGCCCATGATGGTTTCGCAGGTGCTGGCCACGGCGGTGATGCGCCGGCGCACGCGCTGGCTGTAGAAATAGCTGACGAGAATGGCGAGCGCCAGGCACAGGCCGGTGCCCCAGAGCATCGCCGAACGCAGCCGGGAGGCCAGTCGCTTGCGCTCGAGGATGTCGGTGCCGACCAGCAGCTGCCGGCCGCCGGGCAGGCGGAACACCTGCGCGCGCACTGGATGCGCCACGACGCCACCTTCCTCGCTGGCGTCGATCTCGAATTCCAGCCATTTGTCGCCGGTGTGGGTCGCAACCGGCCATCGGGCGATGTTGCCGGCGATGCGCCGGCCGTACGCGTCGACCATCAGATATACGGCGCCGGAACGGCCCCAGCTGTCCGCACGGCCGTGCAGCGTCTCGATCAGTTGCAGCAGGCCGCCCTGCGAGTAGCCGTCGACCAGGCCGTTCACTTCAGCCTGGATGACCGCATCGACCTCGCGGTCCAGGACGCGGGAGGTGAGGACGTAGACGCTGGTGAGCAGAATGGTGATGCCGGCCGCGAAGATCACCACGTACAGCGTCGTCAGCCGCGCCGTGGACAGCCGGAATGTCTTATTGCTCATCCCTCAGAACATAACCCGCGCCCCGTACGGTGTGAATCAGCGGTCGCGAATAGCCCTTGTCGATGGCGTTGCGCAGCCGGCTCATGTGCACGTCGATGATGTTGGTCTGGGGATCGAAATGCAGGTTCCAGACGCCCTCCAGCAGCATGGTGCGCGTGACGACCTGGCCGGGCCGGCGCATCAGGTATTCGAGCAGCTGGAATTCCTTGGCGGTGAGGTCGATGTTCTTGCCGGCGCGGGTCACGCGCCGCGCCAGCAGATCGATCTCCAGGTCGGCCAGTTGCAGGCGCGTGACCTCGGTTGCCGAGGCCGAGCTGCGGCGGGAGAGGGCCTCGATGCGTGCCAGCAGCTCGGACAGCGCGAACGGCTTGGTCAGGTAGTCGTCGCCGCCGGCCTTCAGGCCGTGCACCCGGTCGTCGACCGTGCCGAGCGCCGACAGGATCAGCACCGGCGTGCGATCGCCTTTCTGGCGCAGCGCGCCGATGATCGACAGCCCGTCCAGCCAGGGCAGCTGCCGGTCGGCGATGATGACGTCGTAGCGTTGCTGCGTGGCTTTGATCAGGCCGTCGCGGCCATCGGCGCTGTGGTCCAGCGTGTAACCGTTCTCGCGCAGACCCTTGACCAGGTATTCCGCCGCCTGCAGGTCGTCTTCGATCAGGAGTAGGCGCATTGCAATGCTTTCTTCGCTGGTTGCGCCTTCGCCCGCCGGCGGCGGGCGAAGGCAGGATGCCGGTCGAGCGGGGTCGGTCTCCTTATCCGACCCTGACGGGTACGAAGATCTGCGCGTTCTGGCGTTCGATCAGCAGCGCCACCACCTTGCCGCCCTTGTTCGCCGCATTCTGCAGCTCCTTGACCGACTTCACCCGCGTGCCGTTGACGCCGAGGATGATGTCGCCGGGCTGCACGCCCGCTTCGGCTGCCGGACCCTCGACGTCTTCCACGACGATCGAGCCTTCGGTGTCCGCCTCGCGCTTCTCCTGCTGATCGAGCGGGCGCACGGCGAGGCCGAGCTTGCTGGCGTTGTCGCCTTTGTCGCTGTCGCGCGAGGCGACCTTCTGGCCCTGTTCCTGGATTTCTTCCGGGCGTGCGGTGAGCTGCTTGGTGGAATGGTCGCGCCATACCTGCAGTGCAACGGAGGTGCCGGGCTTGGTGTTGGCGATGATGCCGGGCACCTGCGAGGAGGTTTCGATCTCCTGGCCGTCCACCTTGAGAATGACGTCGCCGGGCTTCAGGCCGGCCTTCTCGCCCGGGCTGCCGGACTCGACCATGCCGACCAGCGCGCCGTGCGGGCGATCCAGGCCGAAGGACTCGGCGAGCTGCGCGTTGACGTCCTGGATGGAGACGCCGATGCGGCTGCGGGTGACCTTGCCGTTGGTGATCAGCTGCTCCTTGACGTTGTTGGCGACGTCGATCGGCACCGCGAACGACAGGCCCATGTAACCGCCGGTGCGGCTGTAGATCTGCGAGTTGATGCCGACCACCTCGCCCTTGAGATTGAACAGCGGGCCGCCGGAGTTGCCGGGGTTGACCGCCACGTCGGTCTGGATGAACGGCGTGTAGTTGGCCTCCCCCGGCATCGAGCGCGAGGTGGCGCTGACCACGCCGGCGGTCACGCTGTTCTCGAAGCCGAACGGCGAGCCGATGGCGATGACCCATTCGCCGGGCTTGAGCTTGGAGGCGTCGCCCAGGCGCACCGTCGGCAGGTTCTTGGCGTCGATCTTGATCACCGCCACGTCGGTGCGCTCGTCCACGCCGATCACCTTGGCGTTGTATTCGCGGCGGTCGGTGGTCTTGACCGTGACCGTCGAGGCGCCGTTCACGACGTGCGCGTTGGTGAGGATGTAACCGTCGGGGCTGACGATGAAGCCCGAACCCTCGCCGCGCGACGGCGTCGGGTTGCGCGGCACCATGCCGCCGCCGCCGAAGCGACGGAAGAACTCATAGAACGGATCGTTGGGCGACATGCCCGGCGGCACTCCGCGCGAGCTGACCGGCTCGCTCTTCTCCACCACGGTCACGTTGACCACGGCGGGCCCGTAGTGCTCCACCAGCCCGGTGAAATCGGGCAGAGCGCTGCCCAGATTCATGGGCGCTGCAGTAGATGTCGGCGGCGCGGCGGTTGGCACCGCCACATTGCCAGAGCCCGCGGTCGCTTGATCTTGCGAGCACGCGGTCATGGAGAATCCAACCGCCAGAACCGAAACCGTGACACGAGCCCAATGCGCAACCATATGCACTCCGCGAGATTGTGAAACGAAACTGGATTTTCAGACGCCGGCACGCCACGAAAGTTTGGTCTGCCGCGGCGCGGTTTCCGGTTTCTTACAAAGAATTCATGCCCTAAGCGTCTGTCGGCAGCGTCACCTCGCGGGGCGGGGAACGTTGTCTTTCAGGCGCTTGCACCTTACCGGAAATCGCGTCGGTCGAGTCGCCCCGACCATGGCAGAACGCATTGTGGCGGCTGTGGATCCGTCCCAAGATGCTGCGTAGCGGGCCGCCATGGCCCGCGGGCGATTGATTACAGGGCGTGGTGACGTCCAACGCGGGTGAACGGACCTTGAGCGTGGATCCCGGCTTGCAGAACGAGCGAGAACTGGTGCGGGCGATGCTGGCGGGCGAGGAACGGGCCTTCGGCACGTTCTTCGACACCTATTTCCCGCGCGTCTACCGGTTCGCCCTGCCGCGCCTGGGCGGCGACCCGGAGGCCGGCAAGGAAGTGGTGCAGGCCACCCTGGTGAAGGCGATCCGCAATCTGCGCGGCTATCGGGGCGAGGCGGCGCTGTTCAGCTGGATCTGCCAGATCTGCCGGCACCAGATCGTCGACTATCTGCGCGCCCATCGGCGTCATTGCGACCGCGTGGTGCTGCTCGATGACAGTCCTGAAATGCGAGCTGCGTTAGAGTCTATCGAGGCGCCCCGGGAAGACGAGCCCATGCACAGGTACAGCAACGCCGAGACCCGCCGTCTGGTGCAGACGGTGCTGGACCGCCTGCCGTCGCGCTATGGCGATGTGCTGGAATGGAAGTACATCGAAGGACGCTCGGTGGAAGAGATCGGCGAACTGCTGGGAGTGGGCCACACGGCGGCGCAATCGCTGCTGGCACGGGCGCGTACTGCGTTTCGCGAAGCGCTCGAAACGGTTTTCGGCTCCACCGCGAACGACGTGCTTGCCGCCATGCGTGGCGGTGGGTGAGGGCGGCATCGGCCATGAACAAACGACCTCACAACCCGGGCGACGACGTCGCGAACGACGAGACTCTCAGCGACCTGTTGCGCGAAGTCGGTGCGCGCGATCTGCCCACGCAGGATGCGACGAATGAAGTTCGCGAGGCCGTGCACGCGGAATGGCGAGTGCTGGTCGAGGAGCGCCGACGACGCAACCGCAAATTGGTCTACGGGCTTGCCGCGAGCATCGTAGTTGCGGTTTTCGCGGTGACACTCAGCGTGCGCTTAACTTCTACGCCGCCGGTGCAGGTGGCGTCCATAACGCGAGTGGATGGTGCGTTGCAGGTGGATCACGGCGGCGACGGCGAGTGGCGCCCGGTGGCGGTCGGTGAGCATCTGTCCACTGGCGACGTGTTGCGCACCGACGATGGCACGCGTGCCGCCCTGGGTTTCGGCGAAGGCGTCTCGGTTCGTGTCGATGTCGGCTCGCTGGTGCGGCTGGCTGCGCAGAGCCGGATCGTGCTGGATCACGGCGGCATCTATGTGGACGCTGCGCCGCAGGTTTCCGCGCCGCAGCCGTTGGTGATCGAGACGGCGTACGGGTCGGTGCATCACCTGGGTACGCAGTATCAGGTTCGCACTGGGCGTGACGGCATCGAAGTCAGTGTGAGAGAAGGCCGGGTCGAAATCGTGAGCGCCGGCGGCACCCACAGCGGAGTCGCGGGCGAGCAGCTTGTGATTCCGCGCGAAGGCGCCGTGAGCCGCATGACGATCTCGCCGCACGATCCGGACTGGCAGTGGGCGACACGCGTGGCGCCGGCATTCGATATCGATCGTCAGCCGCTGGCGAGTTTCCTGGGCTGGATCGCGCGCGAAACCGGCAAGCAGATCGTTTATGCCACGCCCGAGACGCAAACACGCGCCGAGCAGCTCATCCTGCGCGGCTCGATCAACGATCTGGCTCCCGAACAGGCGCTTGCGGCGGTGCTGGCAACGACGCCGCTGAAGTACTCCGAGACGGCGGAGGTGATTCAGGTTCAGCCCTAGTCGCGGCGGGCAGCTAGCGTCCTTATCTGCAGCTCTGCGCGAGAATGACAAATAAATCTTGAGAGCCTCTGGCAATTGACTGTCGCGGCGCGATTGTTCTTGCGCGCCAGCCACGTCCAACCCGGCGAATGCCTGCTCGAGCGGTTTTCGTTCGAGCGCCGACGAACTCGTCCGGGAGCCCCATGACTGTCATTCATTCGACGACGACTGCGTCCGTTGCAGGGGCGTAGCAGCGCCATGACCTATCCCTTGCCCCAGCGTGGCGCGCTGGTTGAAGCCACTGCGCCTGCAGCGACGTTCATCACCGCTCCAATTGCCGACGTCAGTGTCGTCGCCGTGCGCCCCGAGTCGGGGCTGCTGTTCTGGTGGGACTCATTGCGGGTTCCATTGATGGTGTTCGTGTTTGCAGCTGCCGTCCTTGCGACCACGAACGTGGACATCGACCTGGCGCGCTGGGCTTTCTACGACTCGGTTGCGCATCACTGGCGCGGTGCGGGCAACTGGTGGGTCAACGAGTTCGTACACATCGGCGGACGCTGGCTGGTGCGGGTGCTGGTCCTGGCGGCGGTACTGATCTGGGCGAGCGCGTTCGCCAACAGGCGCCGTCTGCGTTGGTGCAGGCCGGCGGCCTATTTCGCAATCTCGGTGATCCTGACGGTGGGCATCGTCGGGTTGCTCAAATCCGTGACCAATGTGCACTGCGCTTGGGACCTGGCGCCTTTCGGCGGCCGGTTTCCTTACGTGCATCTGTTTGCCCGTCGGCCGGAGTACCTCGCGCCGGGGCAGTGTTTTCCTGCGGCGCATGCGAGCTCGGGTTACGCGTTGATGGCGCTGTATTTCGTGTTTCGAGAGCGCAACCGGCGCTGGGCGCTCGCGGGTCTTGCGTGCGGAATATTCGTCGGGCTCGTGTTCGGGTTGGCGCAGCAATCGCGTGGAGCGCATCTGCTGTCGCACGATGTGTGGAGCGCCATGCTGGCGTGGCTGATTCCGCTGAGCGTGTACACATTCGCATTCAAGCGCCGTTTGTGGCGGCGCGATGCGGTTGCTACGAGTGCCGTGGCGCATGACGCAGTGATCTGAATCACTCGGCGCGTCCGTGTGCCTCACCTACGGATAGCTGCGCAAAACGGCTGTCCTGCCGTTTTGTTAACATGCGATCCGCGCGTTTCGCGCTGCAGCCCGATCTTGTCAGGCCCGCTCTTGATCCATCGCCCAGCCCGCGTCGGCAGCCTGCGAACACGCCTGTGCGCGATCTGCTGGGCCATCGGCTGGCTTTGGGCTGCCACTGCAGTCGCCGCGTCTGGGCTCATCGGCCAACGGGTCGGTGACGTCCTCGACGGGCTGCGGGCACAAGGCCTGACCTTCATCTACAACACGCAACTGGTTTCCGACAGCTTCATCGTGTCGGTCGAGCCGCAGGCGCGCACGGGCGTCGAGCTGGCAAGAGAGATACTCGTGCCGTATGGATTGACGCTGTCCCAGGTGGCGCCGCGCACTTTCGCCGTCGTCAAGAATCCCGAGCCCGCCGCCAAGGACTCCGAAACCCGATCTCCCGCACGTTCGCCGCAGCGCCAGGTCGAGGAAGTCGTGGTGCAGACCAGCCGCTACGCGCTGGCCGCCGATCTGGCGAGTTCGCACGAGTTCCTCGACCAGGAGCAGGTCAAGAATCTGCCGCGCCTGGGCGATGAGACCCTGAGCGTGGTGCAGCGCTTGCCGGGAGCCGCCAGCAACGGCATTTCCAGCATCGGGCCGATCCGCGGTGGCGTGGCCAACGAGACGGCCATCTTGCTGGACGGGCTGCGGCTGTACGAGCCGTTCCATCTCAAGAACTTTTTCAGTCCGATCAGCCTGCTGGATTCGCGCCTGATCGCCGGGCTGGACATCTACTCGGGCGGATTCCCCGCCAACTACGGCGATCGCATGAGCGGCATCATCGACGCCCGCTCGGTGCAGCCGCCGCAAGCGCGCTACTACGAGCTGGGAATGAGCCTGTTCCATGCCAATGCCCTGGTCTCGGGTGCGTTCGCACAGGATCGCGGCCACGTGCTGCTGTCGGCGCGACGCAGCAATCTCAGCGAGCTGTCGCAGCTCAGCGAGAACGATTTCGGCAAGCCCGCCTACTCGGACGGCTTCGCGCGCCTGCAATACGTCGTCAGCGATGCGACCCGGGCTTCGTTCAATGCGCTGCTGTCGCACGATCGGGTCACTGCGATCCTCGATTCCGGCGCACAACGCGCCGACGACGAATCCAGCAACAGCTATCTGTGGGCCACGCTCGAACACAATTGGACCGAGGCCGTGAACAGCCGCCTCATCACCTCGTACACCAGCGTGAGCGACGACCGTCGCGGCCGCGTGGACGATCCGGGCCGGCGCAGCGGGCAGGTGCTGGACCGTCGGACGTTTCATGTGATCGGCCTGCGTGCCGACAACGAATGGCGCACCGACGCGATGACGAATCGTTTCGGCGCCGAAGTGCGCCGCCTGTGGGCCAAGTACGACTATTCCGCCGAGGTGCGGTTCGAGCCGGATTTCCCCTTTGCAGGTTCGCCGATGCTGGCCAGGCAGCGCGCCGTGAGCCTGCACCCGGACGGCTACGAAGTCTCCGCCTATTGGGACAGCCGCTTCGAGATCGATCGCCGGTGGACGATCCAGGCCGGCCTGCGCGTGGACACGCAGACCTACGACGGCTCCGATGACGCCGAGCAATGGAGTCCGCGCCTGAGTGTGCTGTACAACGTGAGCGCGAAGACGCGATTGCGCGCCAGCTGGGGACGTTTCCACCAGTCGCAGGGCATCAACGAACTGCAGGTGGAGGACGGCATCGATCGCTTCTACCCGGCGCAGCAGGCGGATCACGCCATTCTCAGCCTCGAACACGGCTTCGGCGCCGGACTCGACCTGCGGCTGGAGGCGTATCACAAGCAGTATCGCAAGGTGAATCCGCGCTTCGAGAACCTGTTCGATCCGCTGGTGCTGCTGCCTGAAGTCGAATTCGATCGCGTCATGGTCGCGCCCGACGGCGCCCGCGCCGATGGCGTCGAGCTGTTGCTGAACTGGCAGCCGATGGATTCGTGGAGCGGCTGGCTCAGTTATTCATGGTCGCGCGCTCAGGATCGCATCGACGGCAAGGATGTGTATCGCAGCTGGGGTCAACGCCATGCAGTGAGTCTCGGCATTGCATGGACGCGCGGCCCCTGGGCAGTGACGCTGGCGGACGTCTATCACACCGGTTGGCCGACCACGCAGTTGTCTCTGGCTGCTGCGCCGACGCCCGGTGCTGCGCCGGTTGTCGTCGGACCGCGCAACGCGCAACGCTACGATGATTTCAACTCGCTGGATTTTCGTGTCACGCGTACGTTCGCACTGCCGCGCGGCCAGCTGGATGTGTTCCTCGAAGCCACCAACCTGTTGTCCGAATCCAATCCCTGTTGCACCGAATACTCGACTGTCGAGAACGCGGCCGGCGCGCCGGTGCTGAACCGGAAGATCGACGACTGGCTGCCGCTGGTGCCTTCGGTGGGCGTGCTGTGGCGCTATGGCAAGGATTGATTGCCGTGGATGCCGGAGATGCTTTTGCTCGTCGCTCCAGCGCATGCGGCAGTCCATCCGGCGGACTCGGATGGATTTCCGCCTCCGCCTGCGCGAGAGACAAGCTCCCGCGCGGGAATGACTAAGGCGGAATCAGTCGGATCTTCCTAGGCGTCGCCCAGCTTTTCCTTGAGCTCATCGAGCTCGCGACGCAGCGCCGACACCAGCTCTTCCAATCGCTCGATGCGTTCGGCCTGCGGTGGGGAGCGATGCTCGGCTGCAGGTGCTGCAACGACGATTTCCGACATGTCGACATCGCCGCTGAACAAATGCGTGTAGCGGGAATCGCGGCGGCCGGCTTCGCGAGGCAGCTGCGCCACGAACGGGCCATCCTCGCGCGTCGCCAGGTTCATCAAGGCCAGCTCCACGTCATCCGCGCCCTGCAATTCGCTCAGGCGGCTGGCGCGGGTCCTGAGCTCGCCCGGCGTTTGCGGGCCACGCACCAGCAGCTCGCACAGGATGGCCGTTTCCTGCGGTGTGAAGTCCGGTGAGCCGAAACCGGTATTGCAGAAGCGATGCTGATATTTGGGCACGCGGCTGCCGAACCCGGACTTCTCCATGACCAGGTGCTTGCGCATGAGCGCATCGACGGTCTGCTGCACGGTGCGCTCGTCCAGATCCATGATGGGATCGCGATTGCTCTTCTGATTGCACGCGGCCGTCAGCGCGTTCAGGGAAAGCGGGTACTGATCCGGCGTGGCGATGGCTTTTTCGATCAGGCAACCGATGACGCGCGCTTCCAGGGCAGTCAGCTCGATGTTCACTGCGGACGGATCCTTATGCGATTTGGTTAGGGGACTATAAGATATCGAGGTAAGCCTTCTACAGCCCGGCCCGGGCCACTACAATTCGTTCTGCCATCCGCCATTTCGAGCCACACCCTTGTTGAATCTGCCCCTGCCGCTCGACCCGATCGAGTCGCAAGGCGCCGTCGTTCCCGAAGCGCCGGCGCGCCTGCGCGAGATTCCGTACAACTACACCTCGTTCTCGGATCGCGAGATCGTCATTCGCCTGCTGGGCGAGCCGGTATGGCGGATCCTGGACGAGCTGCGTACCGAGCGCCGCACCGGGCGTTCCGCGCGCATGCTGTACGAGGTGCTGGGCGACATCTGGGTCGTGCAGCGCAATCCGTACCTGCAGGACGACCTGATCGACGATCCGAAGCGGCGCCGGCTGCTGATCGAAGCATTGCATCACCGGCTCAACGAAGTCGAGCGGCGGCGCGATCCGAACGATCCCGAGCGTGATCGCAAGGTTGGAGAGCTGCTGCGTGCGGCACGCCAGGCAGTGGAAGCGTTCGCGAGAGAGTTCGAGAAAGTCATTGAGCTGCGCAAGCGGACGCGCCGGCAGCTGGAGCGGCATACCCGCGACGACAACATTCGCTTCGATGCCTTCGCGCGCGTGTCCCACGTGACCGACGCCACCGACTGGCGCATCGAGTATCCGTTCGTGGTGCTGTCGCCGGATTCCGAGAACGAGGTGCCGGCGCTGGTGCGCAGCTGCATCGAGCTCGGCCTGACGGTGATTCCGCGCGGCGGCGGCACTGGCTACACCGGTGGCGCGATTCCGCTCACCTCGATGTCCGCAGTCATCAACACCGAGAAGCTGGAGCGCCTGGATCCGGTGGAGATGAGCGACCTGCCGCAGGTCGAAGGCAAGATTCCGACGATTTACAGCGAAGCTGGCGTGGTGACGCGTCGCGTGTCGGACGCAGCCGAGCGCGCAGGCTTCGTGTTTGCGGTCGATCCGACCTCGGCCGATGCCTCCTGCATCGGCGGCAACGTGGCGATGAACGCCGGCGGCAAGAAGGCCGTGCTGTGGGGCACCGCGGTCGACAACCTCCTCTGGTGGCGCATGGTCGATCCGGAAGGCAACTGGCTGGAAGTGACACGCCTGGCGCACAACCGCGGCAAGATCCACGAGGTCGACGTCGCTTCGTTCGAGCTGGTCTGGAAGGACGGCCGCGAATCTCCGGATCGCGCGCGCGTGATCAATACCGGCCGGATCGACATCGAAGGCCGGCGCTTCCGCAAGGTTGGCCTGGGCAAGGACGTCACCGACAAGTTTCTCGGCGGCCTGCCGGGCGTGCAGAAAGAGGGCTGCGACGGCCTGATCACCTCGGCACGCTGGGTGCTGCACCGGATGCCCAAGCACATCCGCACGGTGTGCATGGAGTTCTTCGGTCACGCCCGGCATGCGATTCCTTCCATCGTCGAGATCAAGAACTTCCTCGACAACGAAGCACACACCACCGGCGTGCAGCTCGCTGGCCTGGAACACCTGGACGAGCGCTATCTGCGCGCCGTCGGTTATGCGACCAAATCCAAGCGCGGCGTACTGCCGAAGATGGTGCTGATCGGTGACATCGTCGGCGATGACGACAATGCCGTGGCGCGCGCCACCTCGGAAGTCGTACGCCTGGCAAATGCGCGTTCCGGCGAGGGCTTCGTCGCCGTCAATGCCGATGCGCGGAAGAAATTCTGGCTCGACCGCTCGCGCACGGCCGCGATCGCGCGGCACACCAACGCTTTCAAGATCAACGAAGACGTGGTGATTCCGCTGGAGCGCATGGGCGACTACACCGATGCCATCGAGCGCATCAACATCGAGCTGTCGTTCAAGAACAAGCTGACCATGCTGGACCAGTTCGCCAGCTACTTCGCCGGCGAGCTGGAGCTGGGCAAGGTCGACGATCCGGACATGGAGCGTGCTTCGCGCCAGGAGCTGATCGGCGACCGGCAGGTGCAGGCTCAGCAGGTGCTCGCCGCGACGCGTGCGCGCTGGGGCTACCTGTACGCCAATCTCGATACGCCGTTGAAAGATGCGCTGGCGCAGCTGACTGCGCTGGGCTTCGAACCGATGCGCGGTGATTTCGCCAAGCGCGTGGAGAACGAGCCCGGCGTCACCGTGTTCGATCTGGTGCAGGATCGCTCGATCCGCACTTCGTGGAAAACCGAAGTGCGCTCGCATCTGCGCCGGCTGTTCGTCGGTGGCGCGTTCACACCGGTGCTGCAGACGACCGAGGAGATTCACAAGCGCGTGCTGCGCGGCCGCGTATGGGTGGCGCTGCACATGCATGCCGGCGACGGCAACGTGCATACCAACATCCCGGTCAACTCCGACGATTACGAGATGCTGCGCGAAGCCAATCGGGCGGTCGAGCGCATCATGGGCATCGCGCGCAGCCTGAACGGCGTGATCTCCGGCGAGCACGGCATCGGCATTACTAAGCTGGAATTCCTCTCGGACGCGGAGACGGCCGAGTTCCGGCGCTACAAGGACCGGGTCGATCCGGACGGCCGCTTCAACCGCGGCAAGCTCATGCCGGGCGCCGATCTGCGCAATGCGTACACGCCCAGCTTCAACCTGATGGGCCACGAGTCGCTCATCATGCAGCAGTCGGACATCAACTCGATTTCCGACGCCATCAAGGATTGCCTGCGTTGCGGCAAGTGCAAGCCGGTGTGCGCCACGCACGTGCCGCGGGCGAACCTGCTGTACTCGCCGCGCAACAAGATCCTGGCCACTTCGCTGCTGACCGAAGCCTTCCTGTACGAAGAGCAGACGCGCCGCGGCGTCTCGATCCGTCATTTCGACGAGTTCTCCGACGTCGCCGATCACTGCACCGTCTGCCACAAGTGCGTGACGCCGTGCCCGGTGAACATCGACTTCGGCGACGTCTCGATGGCGATGCGCGACCTGCTGCGGCGCATGGGCAAGAAGCGCTTCAATCCCGGCACCGCCGCCTCCATGTTCTTCCTGAACGCGACCAACCCCGAGACCATCAAGCTGACCCGCAAGGCGATGATCGACTGGGGCTACAAGGCGCAGCGCATGGCCAACCGCACCCTGGGGGCGTTCACTGCCTCGCAGACGGCGCGGCCGCCGGCGACCACCGGCAAGCCGAAGCTCAAGGAGCAGGTGCTGCACTTCGTCAACAAGAAGATGCCGGGCGGCCTGCCGAAAAAGACCGCCCGCGCGCTGCTGGATATCGAGGATCGGCACTACGTGCCCATCATTCGCGATCCGGCGCGCACCAGCGCCGAGTCCGAAGCGGTGTTCTATTTTCCGGGCTGCGGCTCGGAGCGCCTGTTCTCGCAGGTGGGCCTGGCGACGCAGGCGATGCTGTGGCAGGTGGGTGTGCAGACAGTGTTGCCGCCAGGCTATCTGTGCTGCGGCTATCCGCAGCGCGGCTCGGGCGAGTTCGACAAGGCGGACAAGATCATCACCGACAACCGCGTGCTGTTCCACCGTGTCGCCAACACGCTCAACTACCTCGACATCAAGACCGTGGTGGTGAGCTGCGGCACCTGCTACGACCAGCTGCAGGGCTACAAATTCGACGAGATCTTCCCGGGCAGCCGCATCATCGACATCCACGAGTACCTGATGGAGCGCGGCGTGCGGCTCGAGGGTGTCACCGGGACGCGTTACATGTACCACGACCCGTGCCACACGCCGATGAAGCAGTACGATCCGCTCAAGGTGGTGAACACGCTGATCAACGACCAGGTCAACGGCCGCATCGAGAAGAACGATCGCTGCTGCGGCGAGTCCGGTTCGTTCGCGATCTCGCGGCCCGACATCGCCACGCAGGTGCGCTTCCGCAAGGAACAGGAAATGCGCGCCGGCGCCGACAAGCTGCGCGCCGACGGTTTCAAGGGCGACGTGAAGATCCTGACTTCCTGTCCGTCCTGCCTGCAGGGCCTGAAGCGTTACAACGACGATGCCGACACGGAGGCCGATTACATCGTGGTGGAGATCGCCCGCCATGTGCTGGGCGAGGACTGGCTGCCGGCGTACGTGAAGGCGGCGAACAACGGTGGCATCGAACGGGTGCTGGTGTAGCTCGAGTGCCTTGCATGCCGCATGCCCGGAAATTGCATGCGGGCAAGGTCGGCATGCCGCCGGCGCGCTTGGAAAGGCGCTAGCGCAGGGAACCTGATCGAGGGTCGGCTCGTTGCGACGACGTCGCGACTGCATCCTGTTCGAGGTCCGGGGCCGATGAACCCAAGCCGTAGGTGTGCGATGGGCCCGTCTGCGTTTCGCCTGCCGCTGCTGGCGGCGGTCGCTTTGGCCCTGGGCGATCCGGCTCACGGCGCCGAAGGACCCGCTTCCGTGGAGAGCCTGATCCAGCGCTACCAGCTGGAGCAGTCGACGGTGCCGGTGAAGGAGCGACCGGGCTGGCGCAAGCCCAGGCGGATTCTGGTGGGCGGCGCGGCCGTGTCGATGCTTCCGGCGCTCCAGGCGGTGGCGCCGCAGGTCGAGTTCATCGTGGCCAATTCATCCAATCTCGCAAGCCAGGCGGCGGCGGCCGACGTGCTGTTCGGTATCTGTTCGCCGCAGGCCGTGGCGGCTGGCAAGTCGGTGCAGTGGATCAGCCTGTTGAGCGCCGGCGTCGAGCGATGCGTCGCGATTCCCGCAGTGCGCGAGCGGAACATCCTGGTGACCAACATGCAGCGCCTCGGTGGTCCGGTGATCGCCGAGCACGTAATGGCCATGACGCTCGCGCTGGCGCGCGGCCTGGATCTGTATTTTCCGGCGCAGGCCCAGCATGAATGGCGGCGCACCGTGCCACAGCGTCGCGTCGAAGTCGTCCAGGACAAGACCATGCTGGTGGTCGGCCTCGGCGGCATCGGCAGCGAGGTTGCCAAGCGTGCGCACGCGCTTGGCATGCGCGTCGTCGCGACTCGCGCGAGCGGCCGCACTGGTCCTGATTTCGTCAGCTACGTGGGCCTGCCAGAGGAGTTGCTGAAGCTCACCGCGGATGCCGACGTGGTGGTCAACACCGCGCCGCTGACGCCGCAGACCCAAGGTCTCTTCGATGCCGCATTCTTCGCCAGGATGAAACCCACGGCGTACTTCATCAACGTGGCGCGCGGCGGCAGTGTCGTCACCGATGCGCTGGTCGCGGCGCTCGAGAGCAGAAGGATCGCCGGTGCCGGCCTTGACGTCACCGACCCGGAGCCGCTGCCGCCGGATCATCCGCTGTGGAGCGCACCGAACGTCATCATCACGCCGCACGTCGCCAACGACTCGGATCTCGGATCCGACGTGGAGCTGGCGATCTCCAAGGAAAACCTGCGGCGCTACGTCGCCGGCGAGCGCATGTTGTCCGTAGTCGACGTGGCGCGCGGCTATTGACTACCCGCAGTGAGCGGAACTGCTGCGCGTCGAGGGCGTTTCTCCCCTAATGGAGCGGGAGACGATGGCGAAACATCGCGACGCAGATTCCCAAGCGCATCCCGGCCTGTTCGAGATCGGGCGTAACTGCTGGCGTGTCGAGCACGCGACGCGCGCGGCGTTTCTCATCGACGGCGACGATTATTTCAACGCGTTCGTTGCGGCCGCGCGCAAGGCGCAGCGGTCCATCCTGATCGTGGGTTGGGATTTTCACAGCCGCACGCGGCTGATCTGTCCTGCCGACTCGCGCCAGCCCGAGTTGCATCTGGGTGATTTTCTCAACGATCTGGTACGGCGCCGCCGCGATCTGCAGGTCCACATCCTGATCTGGGACTATCCCATGATCTTCGGCATGGATCGCGAATGGGCGCCGGTCTATGGCCTGGGCTGGCAGCCGCGGCGCCGCGTGCACTTCCGCTACGACAACACTCATCCGGTAGGTGGTTCGCACCATCAGAAGATCGTGGTGATCGACGATGTGCTGGCCTTCAACGGCGGTATCGATCTGACCAGCCGGCGCTGGGATACGTGTGAGCACGCGGCTGATGAGCGTCGTCGCGTGGCGCACGGAACGCCCTATCCGCCGTTCCACGATCTCATGATGATGGTCGAAGGTGAAGCAGCTGCGGCATTGGGCGATCTGGTGCGTGCACGCTGGCAGCTTGCTACGGGTGAGGTACTGCGGCCGGTTGTCGCGCGCCGATCGCGCTGGCCGCGCAGAATGTGGCGTTCCGGCACCGATGCACCGACTACGCCGTGGCCCGACACGATACATGCCAACGCGGAGAGGGTGCGTGTCGCCATTTCGCGCACCGCACCTCCGAGCGAAAGCCAGGAAGGCGTCAGGGAAGTGGAGGAACTCTACGTCGACATGATCGCCAGCGCCCGGCATGCGATCTACATCGAGAATCAATATTTCACCGCCGGCCGGATCGGCGATGCGCTGGAGGCTCGCCTGCGCGAGCCGCAGGGACCCGAGATCGTCGTCGTGGTGCGCAAGCTCAGTCGCGGCTGGCTGGAAGAGCTGAGCATGGAATCGCTGCGCTCGCTGCTGGTGGCGCGGCTGCGCGAGGCGGACCGGTACGGTCGTCTTGCGGTGGTATATCCGCATGTCGACGGTCTGGAGCAGGGCAGCTGCATCGACCTGCACTCCAAGCTGATGATC
The DNA here is from genome assembly GCA_035556415.1 of Povalibacter sp. Taxonomy (GTDB): domain Bacteria; phylum Pseudomonadota; class Gammaproteobacteria; order Steroidobacterales; family Steroidobacteraceae; genus Steroidobacter. The sequence continues at coordinate 32,615 of DATMEZ010000166.1, read as the reverse complement.
GTCGACGATGATCTGGCGCGCATCGGCTCTTCCAACCTCGCCAACCGCTCCATGGGACTGGATACGGAGTGCGACCTGACCCTCGACTGCGATGGTCGCAATGAGGTGCGCCAGGCGATCCGCATGTTGCGCGCAACGTTGCTGGCGGAGCATCTGGGATCGACGCCGCGCCTGGTGCAGGAGACGATCGAGCGAACCGGCTCGTTGTGCGCCACCATCGTCGAGCTGCGCCAGGAGTTGCGCACGCTGAAGCCGCTCGAGGATCTGCCGGAAGTCTCCGCCGGGTTGATCCAGGTCGCCAGCGTAGTGGACCCGGAAAAGCCGGTGGCGCTGGCCGACCTGGTGAAGATCTTCAGCTCGGGTGCGGGCGAAGCCGGGGAGCCGGTCAAGGCGGGGCCGGCGTGGGGCAAGATTGCAGCCCTTGTGGTGGTGCTGGCAGGACTGACGGCACTGTGGCAGCTCACGCCGCTGTCGCAGCTGCTCGATGCAGATCGCATTACCGCCTGGGCCGAGGAATTCGGCCATCAATGGTGGGCGCCGCTGGTGACGGTCCTGGCGTACACGCCGGCGGTCATCACGATGTTTCCGCGGTCGCCGATCACCTTGTTTGCCGTGATCGCATTCGGGCCGTGGCTGGGATTTTTGTACGCAATGCTGGGCGCGGAGCTGGCTGCGGGCCTCACGTTCGTGGCCGGCAAGCAGCTCGATCGCAATACGGTGCGGCGAGTGGCCGGTGCGCGGCTCAACGACATGATCCAGGTGCTGCGTCGCCGCGGCTTGCTGGCCATCACCGCGCTGCGGCTGGTGCCGCTCGCGCCGTTCTCGGTCGAAAGCGTGGTGGCCGGCGCCGTCGGCGTGAATGCCTGGCATTTCATGCTGGGCTCGGCCATCGGCATCCTGCCCGGCACCCTGGCTTCGACCATCTTCGGCGATCAGCTGCACGCCGCGCTCAAGGATCCGGCCACGGTGAACTACTGGCTGCTGGCGGCCGTCATCGTGGTGATGGCCGCAGCCACGCTGGCTGTGCGCCGCTGGCTCATGCTCTCGGCTGCCAGGACTGCTGCCTCACGTCACCCAGAAGCGCCGCATGGCCCGGCCAGCACCAGAACCATCTGATGCCAGCGTCGACGATGCGTGCGCTCGATCCGGCGCGCTCTCGATTGCGTCGTACAACATCCACAGCGGCGTCGGTCTGGATGGCCGCTGCAGTGCCAGCCGGATCGCGCGGGTGTTGCAGGAGCTGGATTGCGACGTGTTTGCCTTGCAGGAGGTCGACAATCAGCCGGGTGAGCACGAGGAGTCGATGCAGCTCGATTATTTCGCGCGCGTGCTGAACATGACTGCGGTGCCCGGTCTGCGCATCGTTCGCCATACGGGTGAGTACGGTAACGCCGTTCTGACGCGCCTACCGGTCATCAGCGTGCGTCGCCATGACCTGAGTCATTCGGGCTTCGAACCGCGCGGTGCGCTGGATGTACGGATGGAGCTGCAAGGCTGCGAACTGCGTGTAATCGCAACCCATCTGGGTCTACGTCGTGCCGAACGCCGCGCGCAATGGCGAACGCTGATGGCCGTGCTGGCGCAGGCGCCCGACGATCTTCCCACCATCCTGATCGGTGACATGAACGAGTGGTATCGACGCGCCGCGACCCTGCGACAGGCTCACACGGCGTTCGGTGAGCCGCCGGCGCCCGTCGGGTTTCCTTCTTTCGCGCCTTGTCTGGCGCTGACTCGAATCTGGGTGCGGCCGCTGCGTTCGCTGCTGTCGCTACGGGTGCACCGTCCCTCCGCGCGCTACGCCTCCGACCACTTGCCGATGAAAGCGGTGGTGGATGTCGCAAAGCTGCTCGGTCTTGCTACGAGCTGTGGATATCGATGAATCGCAGGAACTCCGCCCGGGTGCGCGCGTCTTTGCGGAAGGTTCCGAGCATCGTGCTCGTGACCATCGAAACGCCGCGTTTGTGGACGCCTCGTGTCGTCATGCACTGATGGGCTGCATCGATGACCACACCGACGCCGCGTGGCTTCAGGACTTCGTCGATGCAGCGCGCGATCTGCGCCGTCATTTTTTCCTGGACCTGGAACCGTCGCACGTAGCCGTCGACGACGCGCGCCAGCTTGCTGATGCCCACCACCTTGTTGGTGGGCAGGTAGCCCACGTGCGCGTGGCCGATGATGGGGGCCATGTGGTGCTCGCAGTGCGATTCGAACTGAATGCCGCGCAGTACGATCATTTCATCGTAGCCTTCGACTTCCTCGAAAGTGCGGCGCAGGTAGTCCGCCGGATCGCTCAGGTAGCCGGAAAACCAGTCGCGGTAGGCGCGCACCACGCGTCCTGGGGTATCGCGCAGCCCTTCGCGGGTGGGGTCGTCCCCGGCCCAGCGCAGTAGCGTGCGTACTGCCTGCTCTGCTTCCTCCGCGGTAACCGTGGGTGCGCTGGCGCCCGGCAGGGAGTTGCCGGCCTTGCCGGTGCGTGGAGTCTTTTTCTTCATGATCGACGGGTGCCCGGTTGCATCATTCGAGTTCAAGGCTAACTTAGTTTGGGCGCACGGTCGCGCCCGGCGACGTATTATCCGCCTGACGACAGTTCGGGTCGCGGGTGAATCATGATGCATCGAGCAAAAACAATCGCAGTGACGTTGGCCGGCATGCTGGTCGGGCTGGGTTTCATGCGCAGCGCCAGCGCCGAAGTCGTCAGCGCCGAGCCGACCGGATTCAGCATTCGCCAGGTCGTGGATGTGGCGGGTGTGCCGCCGCCGACCGTGTGGGCCGCGCTTTCCGATATAGGCAAATGGTGGGATCCCGAGCACACCTATTCGGGTGACGCCCGCAATCTGAGCCTCGACCCGGTGGTGCGCGGCTGCTTCTGCGAGAAGCTCAGCCTGTACTCCGGCATCGAGCACGCCCACGTGGTCTACGCGCAGCCGGCAAAAACGTTGCGGCTGGTCGGTGCGCTCGGTCCGTTGCAGGAATTCGGCGTCAACGGCAGCATGACCTGGCAGATCGAGGCCGCCGGTGGCGGCTCGCGCATCGTGCTCACTTACAATGTCGGTGGCTTCGCCGATCGGCCGCTGTCCGAATGGGCGCCACTGGTCGACGAAGTCCTGGGCGGGCAGGTCAAGCGGCTGGGACGGTTCGTCACCACCGGCAACCCGGCCGAGCCCAAACCTGCAGCAAACCCCTGATGGAGCGCCGTGGCCGTACGCCTGGCTGCGGCGGAACTCCCCTGGGATACGGGCGTTTTTTTCCATAGTTCGATTCAGGTCCACTGCCATGCGCATTCGCTATCTTTTCGTCGCCGTTCTTGCCGTTGCGGCCGCAGCCTGCCAGACGGTGCAGACCACCCAGCCAGGAGCCATCGGCGTCGAGCGCAAGCAGCACATGCTGGTGTCGGAGGCCGATGTCGAGAAGGGCGCGCAGGTCGCGTACCAGCAGGAGCTCGACAAGGCACGCAAGGAAGGCGGCTTGAACGTCGACAAGAAGAGCTACCAGCGCGTGCAGCAGATTGCCAACCGGCTGATACCGCAGACGGCTGTGTTCCGCCCCGACGCTACCCAGTGGAAGTGGGAAGTGAACGTGCAGACCAGTAAGGAAGTGAATGCGTACTGCATGCCCGGCGGCAAGATCATGGTCTACACCGGCCTGATCGATCAGCTGAACGCCACCGATGCCGAGCTGGCAGCGGTCATCGGCCATGAAATTGCCCACGCATTGCGTGAGCACTCGCGCGAACGCATGTCACGCGCCTATGCGGAGCAGCTCGCCTTGGCCGGTCTTGCAGTCGCCACCGGAGCGGGTGAGGGCACGATGCAGCTGGCAAGCCAAGTTGCCGCCGTTACCTTCACGCTCCCGCACAGCCGCGAGCAAGAAGCAGAAGCTGATCGCATCGGCCTGGAGCTGATGGCGCGCGCCGGCTATGACCCGAATGCAGCGGTAGCGCTGTGGGAGAAGATGGGCAAGCTCGGCGGTGGTGGGCCGGAGTTCCTCAGCACCCACCCTTCGAGCGAATCGCGCATTCGCGACCTGCAGGCCAGCGTGCCGAAAGTGATCGGGCTGTACCAGCAGGCGAAGAAATAGTCACCCGCAGCAGTTCAGGCCAGGCGGGCGATCGCAACCGCCGCTGCTACGATCGCCACGCTCAATCCCGCGGTCAGCCAGATCACGCGCTGGTGCAGGACGGTCACCGCCCGGCTCAGGCTGGCGATCTGCTCGGCCATCTGGTTGATGAGCTCGGCCTGGCGCCGCTCGTTTTCCTCGAGCCGCGCAACGTGCGATGCCAGCGTGTCATTGTCGCTGCCAGGCTCGGCAGGCGGCGTCGGCAGGGTTCGGGTCTTGCGCAGCAGCTCGCGCGATACGTCGAGAATGGATGGCACCAGTTGCACGATCTGCAGCCAGGGTACGGGCATCGGACACTCCGTGAGTCGTTTCAGGTCCCAGCATAAGGCTGTGGCGCGCCGATTCAACGTACCGCGACCAAAAGAAAGGCCCCGCGGCACGGCGCCGCGAGGCCTCGATGTCGCAGGACCGCTGTTTCAGGTCCTGGTCTTCGATTTGGATTTGCCGTGCGCGGACGCGTACTCGGACTTGCTTACGTAGCCGTCGCCGTTGGTGTCGATGGAGGCGAAGCTGTCCGACAGCATCTTGTCGCCCGCCGCTTCGGTGCGGCTGAGCTGCTGGTCGGCATTCTTGTCGAGCGATTCGAACGTCGCCATCGCAGACTTGGATGAGTCTTCGTCGCCGCCCAGGGCGGCGGTAGACAGCAGCATGGCAGTCAGCAGCGTGATGAACACCTTCATGGTCGATCTCCTTGTCAGCAAAGTGGGCCGGTGAACTCAAGCTGGCACGGTGAGTTGCCAGTTGACCCGAGCGTGTGAACGGTTCCATGGTGGCGGTGCCATCCGTATCGCAACCCAAGGCTCCAGGTCCGCAGTCGTGTCGGGATCGCACGCTCGCGACAATCAACGCCGCGTGCGATACCGTGGTTCCGCGTATGCCCGACGGAATGATGAGCACGCCATGTGCTGCATTTGCCGGCCGTTGCCTTGTCCCCCGGTATGGATGTCGCCAATCGTCGACAATTCTTGATGCGCTGCGGCCGGACAAGCGTGCAAGGCGTCTTCTTATCGATGCTCCTGCTCCGCAACATGCGATCGCGTCGAGCGACGCGCCAGGGCCAGGCTGCGCAGCAGCTCTGATCGATTGCGGATTGCGCCGATCTCTGCGTCGGTCAGCGCAGTGAGATCGCCGCCGCGCTTGGTAACGCCGCTTTGCATGTCGAAGGCCAGTTCGACGTGCGCTGGTGAGTTCAGGGCAGTGCCTTTGTACTGTGTGAGTCGCGCGCCGTAGAACACGTACTCTCCATCGCCCGCCGGCTCGCGGCTTTCGACGATGCGAGCGAGTTGGCCGTCGTCGAAGTAAGCGGTGTACTGGGTTCGTATTCCAGCCGCCGTCACCGTTGCATGTATTGCGTCTGGCGATTCAGCGTTCTCGTTCTCGGTGGCCTGCGTCGCTGGCGGCGTGGCTGGAGGTGGCGGTTGCGGGTGGCGTTCCGAGCAGGCGGACAGCAGCGCAATCAGGCCGAGGCTCGCGACGAGCGCGGTCTGCCGATGGCGACAACCTCTGAACATAAGCGAGTCATCCGGATGACGAAGCTGCCGGGCAACATGCCACAGTCATGCCGGCTATCGCCAGCGCACCCCAATGAGCGGTTGAGAAGCTCATCCCTGCGCGAGTCGGCGTGCGGCACGTGCGCTTGGCGGTTCGAATGTGATCCGCCGCACGCGGCCGCGCGAATGGATCCTCTAGGCTGGAGGCGCTTCATTTCCGTGATGGGAGAATTGTATGAGCGTCGCCACTCACTCGGGTCCGCAGACTCACTCCGGCACCGCCGCCGGGCAACCTGCCATGCGCCCGGTCTACGCATTCGTATCCTCCGACATCGAAGAGGAATTCAGGCTCCATCTCGCGGATATCCCCAGGTACCAGGACACGCTCGATGTCGAGGGCCTGAAACCGACGTTGCTGAGCCGGCTGCTGGATCTGGTGATGCCGCACGGGCGACGGTGAGGCGGACAATGCGAGCACTGCGGTGCTCGGCACGGAATTCTTCTGGGCTATTTGACGGTATGGGGTCTCGTCCTGATTTCCGGTAGGGCCGTTTCTGCAAGCCGCTCATTGTCTGAAGCAGAAGACTAGCTTCGTTTGACGGCGTGGCGATTCCTGTTGAGCGCTTGGGTTTCGGGGTTGCTGCGAGGCTCATGCAAGAGGCGGCTCTCGTTTGGGTGTGTGCGGTTCCGGCGGGGGTGTCTCGTTTCGGGACCGCCGTGAACCCCTCCCTGGGGGCTGCCACAAAAACATCCTGTTTTTGAGGCTCCCGAAACGAGACACCCCCGCCGGAACCGCAGAGGTTTCCAGTGCCGTGGCGCCCGGAGCGCGTGCTTCGCAGAAGAGAGAAGAAATAGAAGCATTGGTGCGACGATTGCGGCCAGCTTGATTGCATCCCGCGGTTGCGTGCATCTTCACGCCGGCCATCACTGCAATATTCGGGGTCGAAGTGCGCTCACTGTCTTTCCGTGCCTGCATGATCGTTCTGACGTTGGCGTTCGGGTTGCCGGCGGCGGCCGATGTCCGCTTTTCCGAGCCCGCCGACGAAGTGCGCGATGTGGTCGATCTGATCGCCGAGCGTCTCGAGCTCATGCAGCCAGTGGCCGCCTGGAAATACGCCAACGCAGTGGCGGTCATGGATGCGGCGCGTGAAGAGAAGGTTCTCGATGAGACCTTGCGGCAGGCGCAGCATCTGGGAATCGATCCACAGGCAGCGCGAGAGCTATTCGTCCTTCAGATCGGACTGGCCCGCAAGATCCAGCAGCACTATCTCGATGAGTGGAACGCCAAAGGTGCCAGCGGGCAGTCGGTGCGCGACCTCGATAGTGACCTGCGTCCCGCGCTCGACCGGATCGGTGTGCGCATGCTGCAAGGCATCTCCATGTCGCTGCCTGAATTCGAGCGCACGGACTTTGCCGCACGATACGGCCCGCTCACAGCTCGCATTCGCACCGCAGGAGTCAAGGACGCGCTCACCGATGGGGACGCCAGGGCTGTCATCGACGCTCTTGGCAAACTGCGTCGGACGTCCGTCGACGCGCTGGCGAGAATCCAGGCGAGCGGCGTGTTGCGTATTGGTACAACGGGTGATTACGCACCGTTCTCTACGGACGCGGGCGGCTCGTTATCGGGTGCCGACGTCGAGTCGGGCATCGAGCTGGCGAAATCCCTCGGGGTGCAGCCCCGCTTCGTGCGCACCCGTTGGCCGACGCTGATGCAGGATTACCGGGCCGGCCGCTTCGACGTGGCGATGAGCGGCATCAGCGTGACGCCGGAACGGGTTGCGGAGGCTGCGTTTTCCTCGTCGTACCATCACGGCGGCAAGACGCCGATCGTCCGCTGCGGCACGCAAGCGAGTTTCGACACGCTGGCCGAGATCGATCGTCCCACGGTGCGCCTGGTCGTGAATCCCGGCGGCACGAATGAGCGTTTCGCGCGCGAGCGGCTGACTCATGCTCAGCTCGTCGTGCATCCTGACAATCGCAGTATCTTCGATGAAGTTCTCGCCGGGCGCGCCGACGTGATGGTGACAGACGATGTGGAAGTCGAGCTGCAGACACGTCGTCGTCCTGGGCTGTGCCGCGCGACCGCTGCGACGTTCACCGTCAGTGACAAGGCGATCCTGCTGCCGCGGGACGAGAGGTTCGTCGCTGCCGTGAACGCCTGGCTGGCCGGCCAGATCGACAGCGGCAGCATCGCTCGCCGCATGACGACCGCGCTGGCCGGTCGCTGACCGCGTTTGACCGGCACCGGCTACCGGTGGATCGCGGATTCTGTATGCTTGCTCGCCATTGGCTTTGATGGCCGGTGCGCAAACCAGTTTCTTCCGGAGGTTATGAAACATGGGCTGGATCATTCTGGGCGTGGTGGTCGTGCTGATCTTCTTCTTCGTCTCGATCTACAACCGGCTGGTCGGCGGGCGCAATGCCTACAAGAACGCTTTTGCACAGATCGACGTGCAGCTGACGCGCCGTTACGACCTGATTCCGAACCTGGTCGAAACTGCCAAGGGCTACATGAAGCACGAGCGCGAGACACTCGAGGCGGTGATCACGGCGCGCAACGCGGCTGTCAGTGGACTGAAAGGCGCCGCTGCGAATCCCGGCAATCCTGAAGCGGTCCAACAGCTGGCCGGAGCGGAAACCGCGCTGAGCGGCGCGCTCGGCCGATTGTTCGCGCTGGCCGAGGCGTACCCCGATCTCAAGGCCAACCAGAACATGATGCAGCTGTCCGAGGAGCTGACCTCGACCGAGAACAAGGTGGCGTTCGCGCGCCAGTCGTTCAACGATGCCGTGATGAACTACAACAACCTGCGCGAGATGTTCCCGAACAGCATCATCGCCGGCATGTTCGCTTTCTGGCCGGCGCAGTTGCTGGAGATCGAAGCGCCGGAGAAGCGCGTCGTGCCGAAGGTGAGCTTCACCTGAAGTCCGCGTCATGAACTTCTTCCAGCGGCAGACCGAGACACGCCGGCTGTCGCGGCAGCTGGTCGTGCTCTTCGTCCTGGCGGTGCTCGCCGTAGTGATTGCCGTCGATCTGGTGGTTTTCACCATCCTGGCGAGCATGCACCCGGATGCGCCGGGCATTGCGCTGCCGAGCGCCGCCTGGCTGGGTGAGCACTCGGGCATGGTGTTGCTGACCACGCTGAGCGTCATCGGCATCATCGGGCTTTCCAGTCTGTACAAAACCTCGGTGCTGGGTGGCGGCGGTGGCGTCGTCGCCCGCTCGCTCGGCGGCGTGCGGGTTTCGGCGGATACCACGGATCCTCTGCAGCGCCGCCTGCTGAACGTGGTGGAAGAAATGTCGATTGCCTCGGGCGTGCCCATGCCCGAGGTGTACCTGCTGGAGCAGGAAGCAGGCATCAATGCGTTCGCGGCCGGTCACAATCCGGCCAACGCGGCTATTGCCGTAACTCGCGGCGCCTTGACGACGCTGAATCGCGCGGAGCTGCAGGGCGTGATCGCGCATGAGTTCAGTCACGTGCTGAACGGCGACATGCGATTGAACGTGCGCTTGATGGGATTGCTGTTCGGGCTGCTGGTCATCGCCTTACTGGCGAGGACGGTGCTGAGATTCGCTCCGCGCGGTCGCGGCAAGAAAGGCGGCGGAATCGCATTCATCATGATCGCCGCCGTGGCAATCCTGATCATCGGCTACATCGGATTGTTCTTCGGCAGGCTGATTCAGGCGGCGGTATCGCGCAGCCGCGAATCGCTGGCTGACGCCTCGGCGGTGCAGTTCACGCGCGATCCCGGTGGTCTGCGCGGTGCGCTGGTAAAGATCGGCGCAGTAGCCAGTGGCTCGCGGCTCGGTAACCCGGAAGCGGAAGAAGTGGCGCACATGCTGTTTGCGCCCGGCATGAGCCGGTTCTTCGCCACCCATCCGCCGCTGGAAGATCGACTCAAGGCCATCGATCCGCGTTTCGACAAGGGCGAATTTGCCGAGATGCGTGCGCGATTGATTGCGGCGCAACGAGCTGCCAATGCGGCGGAGACTGTCGCGGACAAGCCGACCGCAGCCGAGCGCCTGGATTCGCTGATCGCGGTGCCTGGCACGACTGCCGCCGCGGTAGCGCAGCTCGTCGGCAATCCGGGAACGATCCATATGGAAGTGGCGCAGGGGATTCGGCAGTCGCTGCCGGAGTCCTTGTCGGTCGCCGGCCGTCATCCGGCGTCGTCACGCGCCCTGTTTCTGGCCCTGGCGCTGGATACAGACTCTGCCACGCGCGAGCGCCAACGCGCCTTCATTGCCCGCCAGCTCGGGACCGAAGTTGCGGATGCCATGGCCGGCTTGCAAGCCGACGTCGATGCGCTGCAGCCGCAGCAGAGAATGCCGGTTCTGATGCAGGCGTTTCCCGCGCTACGGCAGCTGATGCGCGAGGAGCGGATGAAGCTCATGGCCTGCCTCAATGGCATGTTGCAGCGGGAAGGCCGGATGTCGCTGCACAGCTATGTGCTGCGCAAGCTGGCGCAAGTGCATCTGCATGACGACCTGGATCCACGCGCACGCGCAGGGAAGCAGCCTCTGAACGCTCTCGTCGGGGAACTTCAGATCCTGTTCTCGGTGCTTGCGCAGCACGGCAGCCAGGATGAAGACCAGGCGCGTCGTGCCTACGAGGCTGGCATGCATCAGCTGCTGCCACGTGAGCGTCCCGCTTACGCCGCGCCGGTTCACTGGGCTCCCGAGCTCGACCGGGCGCTGAGCCGCCTCGATCAGCTGGTGCCGGCCGGCAAGGAACTGCTGGTGGCCGGATTGGTGAAAACCATCGCCAACGACCAGCGCCTGACGCTTGGCGAGTCGGAGCTGCTGCGTGCCGTCTGCGCGTCTTTGCATTGCCCGCTGCCGCCGCTGGTCGCGGCCTGACTGGCCATAACCAGACAGCTTCTGACAGGTTTGTGCGGTTCAATGGCGGGCGATTGCCAGCCGGCGGCTTGACAGCCGGTCTACAATCCATAGCTGTCCTCGGCGGCATTCGCCGCCGGCTCCATTTTTCCTCGAATCCTCCTTTGCAGGCGTGACCAGGCTGCCAGCATGTCCCATTCCATCGTCATTCGCGGCGCACGCCAGAACAATCTCAAGAACCTGCAGATCGAACTGCCGACCAACGAGCTGATCGTGGTCACCGGCGTGTCCGGCTCCGGCAAGTCCTCGCTGGTGTTCGACACGCTGTACGCCGAAGGTCAGCGTCGCTACGTCGAAACCTTCTCGCCTTACGCGCGGCAGTTCCTGGATCGCATGGACAAGCCGCAGGTGGATCGCATCGAGGGCATCCCGCCGGCCATCGCCATCGACCAGACCAATCCGGTACGCACCTCGCGCTCGACCGTCGGCACCATGACGGAACTGAACGACCATCTGAAGCTGCTATACGCGCGTGCAGCTCAACTCTTTTGCCGAGGCTGTGGGGCGCCGGTGAAGCGGGATTCCGCCGACAGCATCTGCGATGCAGTCGCTGCCCGGCTCGCTGCTCGGGGCGAAAGCGATGCGCGGTTGATGATCACGTTCCCGGTGCCGGTCCCGCACAATTTTACGGAGGCGGAGGTGTTGGCGCTGCTGGAAAAGCAGGGCTACACGAGGGTTTTTGCGCGCCACGTCTCGGCCGTCGCCAAGGTCGCGGCGGCGAAGGGGCGCAAGCGTACGACGAAGAAATCGGCCAACGCCGAGTCGCAGGTCCTGTTCGAGATCATCCAGGACCGCTTGCGTTTCGATGCCGACGACCGGTCGCGCATGATCGAGGCGCTGGAAGCGGCGCTGCGAGTGGGGCAGGGCAAGGTCAACGTACATGTCATCACAGGTAGGGCGGCCGCTTCGAGTGAGCAAGCCTCGCCCACGCCGGTCGCAACCTGGCGCTTCTCTTCCGATCTGCACTGTGCGGATTGCGACATCCGTTACCAGGATCCGGTGCCGAGCCTGTTCTCCTTCAACTCGCCCCTGGGTGCGTGCGAGACCTGTCGCGGCTTCGGTCGGGTCATCGGCGTGGATTTCGGATTGATCGTCCCGGACGAATCGAAGTCGTTGCAGGGTGGCGCGATCCGGCCCTGGCAGACCGAGTCCTATCGCGAATGCCAGGACGATCTCATCAAGTACGCACGCAAGCGCGGCGTTCCCGTGGACGTGCCGTGGCGCTCGCTTACGGCTGCGCAGCGCGAGTGGGTGCTGGAAGGCGAGGGCGACTGGAGCGAGAAGGTCTGGTACGGCGTGCGCCGCTTCTTCAACTGGCTGGAGACCAAATCCTACAAGATGCACATCCGTGTGCTGCTGTCGAAGTATCGTGCTTACACGCCTTGCACGACCTGCGATGGCGCGCGGTTGAAAACCGATGCGCTGCTGTGGCGCCTCGGTTCGGCTAAGGATGCGCAAGTCGCGCAGCCAGGCGGGCGTTTCCGGCCCAATGGCGTGCAATGGAGCGATGAGGTGCTGGCAAAACTGCCGGGCCTGAGCGTCCATGAATTGATGCTGCTGCCCATCGATCGTTGCCGGGCGTTCTTCGAGTCGCTGGCGCTGCCGGCGCCGTTGGACGAGGCAGCCGATCTGGTGCTGCGCGAGGTGCGCGGCCGGCTCGGATACCTGATGGATGTCGGGTTGGGTTATCTCACCCTGGACCGGCAGTCACGCACGCTGTCCGGCGGCGAAGTGCAGCGGATCAATCTGACGACCGCGCTCGGCACTTCGCTGGTCAACACGCTGTTCGTGCTGGATGAGCCTTCGATCGGGCTGCACCCGCGCGACATGGGGCGTGTCATCGATGTGATGCAGCGTCTGAAGGCGGCGGGTAATTCGCTGGTCGTGGTGGAGCACGATCCGCAGGTCATGCAGGCCGCGGACCGGATTCTCGACATCGGTCCCGGTCCGGGAGAGCGGGGCGGCGAGATCGTTTTCTACGGCACGCCGGATCGACTGGAAACGGCTACGCGTTCGCTGACGGCGGATTACCTGACCGGGAAGAAGAACGTCGAGCACCTCGTGCGCGACGATCTCTCTGACGAGAGAGGACAAAGTGCTGCTGCCGTGAATTCCTCTCCTGCAAAGAGAGCAGCAGGGGCACGCCTCGCTCCCGGCGAGCAAGAGCAAGGGGCATCGCTGCGCATCACCGGCGCCCGCCAGCACAATCTCAAGTCCGTCGACGTCGAGATCCCGCTGCAGCGGCTGGTCTGCGTCACCGGTGTTTCCGGCTCGGGCAAGTCCACGCTGGTGCAGGACATCCTGTATCCGGCGCTGCGCAAGCATTTCGGCAAGCCGACCGAGGCGCCGGGCGAGTTCGATGCATTGCAGGGCGCAAAGCAGATCGAAGGCGTCACGATGGTGGACCAGTCGCCGATCGGCCGCACCACGCGCTCCAATCCGGCGAGCTATGTCGGCGCCTTCGATGCGATCCGCAAGCTCTTCGCCGCCGAACCGCTGGCGAAGCAGCGCAGCTACACGATCGGCACGTTCAGCTTCAACTCCGGTAACGGCCGCTGCCCGACCTGCGGCGGCAACGGCTTCGAGCATGTCGAAATGCAGTTCCTGTCGGACGTGTATCTGCGCTGCCCGGATTGCGATGGCCGTCGCTATCGCGACGAAGTGCTGGACATCAAGCTCACGCGAGCCGCGGCGCAGCAGTCCGGGCGGTCGCCGAGCATTACCGACGTGCTCGAGATGACGGTGGCCCAGGCGGTGGAGTTCTTCGCCGGCGAGCACGAAGTGCTGGGCAAGCTGCGGCCGCTGGCCGAGGTCGGGCTCGACTATCTGCGGCTTGGACAACCGGTGCCGACGCTGTCCGGCGGCGAGGCGCAGCGGCTGAAGCTGGCGGGCCACCTGGCCGAGCAGATCGAGAACTCGCAGGCCGATACGGCTCGCGGTAAGAAATCGTCGGGAGCGATTGTCGATATCGCGCCTGCGACGGGCGGCAGGAAGACTGGCGGCAAGCTGTTCCTTTTCGACGAGCCGACCACCGGCCTGCACTTCGACGACATCGCCAAGCTGCTGCGCGCCTTCCGTCGGCTGATCGAAGCCGGCCATTCGGTGCTGGTGATCGAGCACAACCTGGATGTGATCGGTGCGTCGGACTGGTTGATCGATCTCGGTCCCGAAGGGGGCGATGCGGGCGGCGAGATCGTCTGCGTCGGCACGCCGGAAGTTGTCATGCAATGCGCGGCTTCGCACACGGGAAAGGCGCTGCGGGAGTATCGCCAGGCCGCAGGTCGCTGGGCGCAGACGGTCAAGAATGGTTCGGGGGGAGCGTTGCAGGTGCGCGAGGCGACTCCTCGTCTCGAGCCGGTCGAATCGATCCGGATTCACGGCGCGCGCGAACACAATCTGAAGAACATCGATGTCGTGTTGCCGCGCAATCGCTTCACGGTGGTGACGGGTGTCTCCGGCTCGGGCAAATCGACGCTGGCTTTCGACATCGTGTTCGGTGAAGGGCAGCGACGCTATCTGGAGTCGCTCAATGCCTACGCCCGCCAGTTCGTGCAACCGTCGGCGCGTCCGGATGTCGATGCGATCTTCGGCATTCCGCCCACGGTGGCGATCGAGCAGCGCACCAGCCGCGGCGGTCGCAAGAGCACGGTGGCGACGCTGACCGAGATCTATCACTTCCTGCGCCTGCTGTACGTGAAGCTGGGCACTCAGTTCTGCCCGGCCTGCAATGTCGCCATTGAGCCGCAGAGTTTCGAGGCGATCGCGGCGCGCCTGCTGAAAGATTACAAGGGAGCGACGATCACATTGCTGGCGCCGCTGGTCATCTCGCGCAAGGGCATCTACAAGGACCTGGCTGCCTGGGCCGCAAAGAAGGGTTATTCGCATCTGCGAGTGGATGGTGCACTGCTGCCGACCGGCAAATGGCCGAAGCTGGATCGTTTCAAGGAGCACTCCATCGAGCTGCCGGTGGCGACGCTGAGCGTATCGGCGAAGTCCGAGCGCGAGCTGCGCGAAGCGCTGACGACTGCGCTCGAACAGGGCAAGGGAGTCATGGGTGTGGTAGCGGCCGGCGGCCGTGCCGCGCGCAATCTTCGTATTTTCTCCACGCGCCGTGCGTGCCCGTCGTGCGGCACCAGTTTTGGAGAACTCGATCCACGCCTGTTCTCGTTCAACTCGAAGCTCGGCTGGTGCGAGGGCTGTTATGGCACCGGTGTTGCGATGGAAGGCTTCGATCACGAACAGAGCGGCGAGGAGAACGGTTGGAACGACGGCTACGGTGGCGAAGCGCACGAGTGCGAGCAGTGCCACGGCCAGCGCTTGAATCCGATCGCACTCAATGTCCGCTTCCGCGACCAGTCCATCACGGAGGTGACGGACCAGTCGGTGGCGGACATGCGGAAGCAGTTTGCGCAACTGAAGTTGCAAGGGCGCGAACGGGAGATCGCGCGCGACGTGGTGACGGAGATCAACTCGCGCCTGGAGTTTCTCGAAGACGTGGGGCTGGGCTACCTCGCGTTGTCGCGCTCAGCACCAACGCTTTCAGGCGGCGAAGCGCAGCGCATCCGGCTGGCAGCGCAGCTGGGCTCGAACCTGCAGGGCGTCTGCTACATCCTGGACGAGCCGACCATCGGTCTGCACCCGCGCGACAATGAAGTTCTGCTCGACACGCTCGACCGGCTAGCGGCCAAGGGAAACTCGCTGCTGGTGGTCGAGCACGACGAAGACACCATCCGGCGCGCCGACTACGTCGTGGACCTGGGTCCCGGCGCGGGTTCGCGGGGCGGCAATGTCGTGGCAGCTGGAACGGCCGCTGAGCTGGCACGCACCAAGGAGTCGGTCACGGGGCGCCTGCTGTCGAATCCGCTGCAGCATCCCCTTGCTGCGCGCCGGTCGATCAACGCACGCACGCCATCGCTGCTGATCAAGGGAACCTCGCTGCATAATTTGCGCGAGCAATCGGTGCGCGTGCCGCTGGGTCGGCTGATCGTCGTCAGCGGCGTTTCCGGTTCTGGCAAATCCACGCTGGCGCGCGATGTGCTGCACGACAATCTGCAAGCGGTACTCGGCCTGCCTGAGCGCAAGCGCAGCCAGTACGAATGGCAGGGCTGCCGCGAGATTGCCGGTTGGGAGGCCGTCGAGCGAATTCTCGAAGTGGACCAGACGCCGATCGGCAAGACGCCGCGCTCGTGTCCGGCGACCTATGTCGGTTTCTGGGATTCGATCCGTCGCCTGTTCGCGGAAACGACCGAAGCGCGCATGCGCGGCTACGACGCAACTCGCTTCTCGTTCAACACCGCCGGTGGACGTTGCGAGGCCTGCGAGGGTCAGGGCATGCAGAAGATCGAGATGAGCTTCCTGCCCGATGTGCGCGTGCTGTGCGATGCCTGCGGCGGTCGGCGTTTCAATCAGCAAACCCTGGCGATCGAGTACAAGGGCCGCAATATCGGCGATGTGCTCAAGATGAGCGTGGACGAGGCGGTGGAGTTCTTCGCCGCACATTCGCGCATTCACCACGCCTTGCGGCTGCTTCAGGACGTGGGGTTGGGTTATCTGACGCTCGGACAGCAGAGCCCGACGCTATCGGGCGGCGAGGCCCAGCGCATCAAGCTGGTGACGGAGCTGGCGAAGGTGCGGCCGGACGTCGCGCGGCCGTTGCCAAACAGTCCGCGCACGGCGAATTCGACGTTGTACGTCCTCGACGAGCCGACCGTCGGCCTGCACATGGCGGACGTGGAGATGCTGATCCGCGTGCTGCATCGGCTGGTCGATGCCGGCAATTCCGTGGTGGTGATCGAACACAACCTGGACGTCATCGCCGAAGCCGACTGGCTGATCGATCTGGGGCCGGAAGGCGGCGAGGGCGGCGGCTGCGTGGTCGCGCACGGGTCGCCGGACGAGGTAATCCGCGGCAAGCCCAAGTCGCACACTGCTCGCATCCTTCGCGATTTCCTGCGCGAGCGCAGCAGTGATCTGAAAACGGGCAGCTGACGGTGCTCAGCTATCCAATGCCCGCTCCATGGCTGCCGTGTTCGCGCGCAGCCAACGGTCGAAGCTGCGAATCTCGGGAAACAGTTCGCGTGACTTGGCCAGGTCGGTCTTGCGGTTCGGGATGTACAGCCGGTTGAACTCGAACATGGTCGCCAGGTCCGATGCGCCCGGAAATGGCAGGGCCGCGAACGCGCCGGGTGCGATGTATTGATATTCGATCTTCCGCCCGAGCAGCCGTGCCATGGTGTACGCATACTCGTCGGGGCGCAGATCGTCACCCACCACGCCCACCACCTTGTCGCGATACCAGAAGGACTCCGCCAGGATCGCTGCCACCAGGCCACCGATATCGTCGGCGGCGACCCCGGCCAGTGGCACGCTGCCTTGTGGGAAGCCGAACACGTAAACGCCGTTCGGTTGCCGGCGCGGCGGAAAGTGGTTCAGGAAATTCTCGTAGTAGAAGGCGACGTGCAGATAGGTGGCCTGCAGGCCCAGCTCGCGGGCGTACTCTTCGATGCGCGCCTTGGTGTCGAAATGCGGCACTTCCATGCGGCCACCGGACAGCAGCTTGGTGTGCGGCAGCGTGCTCAGGATGGTGTGCTGCACGCTGCTGCGCATGATGGCGTCGATCAGATTGCGGCCTTGGTTGAATTCGCGCTCGCCATGCTCCCAGTAGTTGGTGACGCCGAATACCGCGTCACAATCCCGTAGTGTGGCGCGCAGGCTGGCGGCATCGTCGAGGTCGCCGTGCATGACTTCCGCACCAGCGCGCCGCAGAGCCATCGCAGCGCTTGAATCGGCGTGGCGCGTCAAGCAGCGTACTAAGTATTTTCCACTGCCGAGCAGATGGCGGGCGACCGAGCCGCCCTGTGCGCCAGTGGCGCCTGTCACGAGGACACGAAGATTGCTGGCCACGAAATGCTCTGAGGAGATTGGGACTCTCGCGGGTGATGTGATTCGGTTGCCCGAGCATCGTACGCGCGTCGTTGCTTGGCTATCGGGACATTGCGAAAAGGCCGATGAGCGTCTGCCGGTACCGCAGGTCGTTCAACCGCGAAAGCCGATTTCCTGGCGGCGAAAATCGATCACGAACACGCTGGCCTGGCCGATGATGTCCATGCCGAGAATCAGCGCGGGTTGATCGCTCAGGTCCCAAAGATCGAACACGTGGAAATCTCCGAACGTCACGGGGCTCTTGCTCACGCTGATGCCTCGCCCCAGCGCGATATCCTCGACCAGGATCTGCGTGCCCTGCGCGATGTCGGCGGTGACTCCTCTCACAGGCACGGTCGCGGAGGCCCCGTGCGAGCGCTGCAAGGCGATATGTAGCGCGTTGTTGCCGAGCGTCCGCTGAGCGCCGGTGTCGATGACGACGATGGTGCTGATCCGGCCGACGAACGCCGGTGCGGCCAGCAACCCGGCAGCAAGCCGCTTCGCCTTGATGATCGTCAGGTAGCTCGGCAGGCGCCTGGACTTGCCGATCGAGACCAGGTCGCGACGGAAATCCACGACGAGCTGTTTGTCGGTCAGTGCCGCGATGCCGAGGATGCCATCGGTGTTCGCCATGATGTGCGGATCGACGATGGGCACCTGTTGATCCCGAAGAATCAGGGCGCCGGCCTGCATCTGCTCGATCGACGCTACCGGTACCAGTGCTCGCCCGGTGACGCCGTTCATCATGATGCTGGGAGCGTTGCGGTAATCGATGCCGAGCTCATCCGCCAGCCGGGTCGAGAGCGTCGTCGCGTTGGCGCCGGTATCGACCAGCAGACGAAACGGGCCGCGTCCATTGATCATCACGGGCGCCACGATGCGGCCGACGCGATCCAGCTGGGTCGGCGTTGCGAACAGCGTGTCTTGCTGCGGGTCGTCTGCCGGATCGGCGGCTTCGTCAGCCGCGGCTGCCATGGTGCAGCTTGCGAGCAATAGCATCAGACAGGATCTGCTCAGTCTCAGCATAAGTGCCGAGCATTGTCGGAGCAGATCCGGCGGGCGGCAATCACGAGCGTTGGTTCGTGCATCGCGACGGTGTTGGGCGAGAGGGTTGATGCATTGCGCGGTCGTCGTTATGTATCGTTGCTGCAACAACACGGGTATACAACGTGACAAGATACGGAGTAATACCTATCGGCGCCGAAAAAATACTAATTTTTGCTGCTATTTGGTCGGTCAACGGACCACCAAGACTACCAATTTCCAATACCTCGGCTGTATGCTCAGCGCCACGCATGGGGCTGATGGACGCGGGTGTTGCTCTGACGCAATCCGGCCTCGGTCCCACGCACGGAATTGCGGACTGCCGTAGTCCGTCACTCACAAAAAACGCGTCATCCCTCTCGCAGGAGGAGTCTTAGATGTTTACCAACAAGGTAATCAAGCGGGCAGTGCGGTATGCGCTGCTCACTGGTGCAGCAGCAGCCGTCGCCATGCCAGCGAACGCAGCCGACGAACAGATCATCCAGGAGGTCGTCGTCACCGGGTCGCTCATTCCACTGGACCTCAATGCGCCGGGCGTTCCGGTCACCGTCATGACATCGGAGGATATCCAGCTCTCGGGTGCGCCGACCGACGTGCTCGATGTTCTGAAGAAAACACAGCCGGCCTTTTTCGGCGGCCTGAACATCGGCTCGGAGAACGGCAACGTTTCGTCGAACTCGACCAACGGCGGCTCGATGGTGTCGTTGCGCAACCGCCCCACCCTGGTTCTCATCAACGGCCGTCGCGCGGCGACTTCGCCGGTGGCGGCCTCGGGTGGCTTCGCCTTCGTCGATGTCAGCCTGATTCCCACCGCTGCTATCGATCGCGTCGAGATCCTGGCGGACGGCGCCTCGGCGACCTATGGCGCCGATGCCGTGGGCGGTGTCGTCAACCTGATCCTCAAGTCCCACTTCGACGGGGTCGAGGTGGGTGGCCGCTACGGCTTCGACAAGGGTGGCGATTACACCCAGCGCAGCTACTACGCCACCATGGGCACCTCCAACGACACCACCAGCGTCACCTTCTCGGCGAACTACCAGAGGAACGATCCGCTGTTGCAGTGGGATCGCAGCTGGTCGCGCGGTCAGTACCGCACTCCGAGCTACGCCGGCATCGTCAACATCGGCAACGATTACTACTACCTCAATCCGGACCTCAACGCGCCACCGACGGGGCTGAACCTGACGCCGGAGCAACTGGTCGCACAGGGTATCTATCAAGGCCCAATGAGCCAGGGCGGCGCGACCCAGTTCTTCGATCTGGCGCGCACGCCGACCATGTTGATCGCTTCGGAGCGCAAGAGCGCCGTGTTGTCGATGGAGCACGACATTGCCGAACATCACACCCTGTTCGGCGATGTGTTGTTGGCGAACTCGAAGACTCATTCGCAGCTCAATGCGCAGCCGGTCAGCGGTTTCGTCGACGCCACTCCCACGGGAGGTGCGCCGGACTACAATCCGTTCGCGGACGTCTACGCGATCAACCCGGATAACAACCAGCTCGAGCTGGTGAATCTCACCGCCCGCAACCGTTTCATCGCGTTTCCGCGTGTCTACGACAACGACACGACCGCCTGGCGCGGCGTGATCGGCGTTCGAGGCGACATCGTCGGCTCGTGGAAATACGAGGTGGCCGCCAACTGGAACCAGACGACCAGCAATTTCCGCAACGGCGGCCTGATCGACACCATTGCGTATAACGCGGCCGTTCTTGACGGCAGCTACAACCCGTTCGCGCGCGACCAGCAGCCAGGCGTGCTCGAAAGCTTCCAGGGCAGATCGGCCGAAGACTATCGCAGCGCCCTGTACATGTACGACGCCCGTGTCTTCGGCGAGCTGTTCGATTTGCCCGCCGGTGCCGTGCAATTGGCCATTGGCGTATCGACCATGCGAGAAAAGCTGAGCTACAACGCCGACCGCAACACCACGAACGGCGGTTGGCTGCAGGCAACGCCGACGCAGGCATTCAACGCCAAGCAGGACAACGATGCAGTGTACGCGGAGCTTCGTGTGCCGGTGTTCTCGGATGCCAATGCGATTCCGGGCTTCCATGCGCTGGAGTTGTCGCTGGCGGCGCGCAAGGTGCACTACGAAAAGATCGACGACAATCCGACCGTGCCCAAGTTCACGCTGCGCTGGCAGCCGTTCGGCGATAGCTTCGCGATCCGCGGCAGCTATTCCGAGTCGTTCACCGCACCGACCCTGTACGAGCTGTATGGACCGACCGGCTCGGGCTTCACCAGCAGCCAGCAGATTCATCGGTACGACACCAGCGGCAATTCCTTGAATACGCTGACGGACTTCAACCAGTACATGCTGCGTAGTGGCGCCAATGCGGACCTCGAGCCGTCGAAGGCGGATACCTTCTCGTTCGGTGTCGACTGGCGGCCGGACGGTGCATTGAGCGGATTCACTGCCTCCTTGGACTACTACAAGATCAAGGAGAAGGACATCGTCGACACGCTGCCGTCCAACGACGTGCTCAATCACGTCGAGCAGTTCGGTCCGGCCTCACCCTTCGCGCAATACGTCAGGCTGGGCGCCGCGGCCGCGGGACAGCTCCTTTTCGATGACGGCGCTCCCATCACGACGCCGGGACAGATCACCAACAGGCCGTCCGACAGCGTGTGGCTCAGCCTGCTCAACATCAACCTTGCCAGCATCACGCAGGACGGGTTGGATCTGAAGGTGGGGTACACGCACGACACCGACTCCATCGGTACGTTCTCGGGGCAGGTGTCGGCTGCGTACCTGCTGTCCTACAAGGTGGACAACATCCCGGGCCTGCTGCCCATCGAGGACCTGTCCGGGGTGTACAACGACGACTATGGGTTGTTCCCGAAGTGGCGGGGCTACCTGAACCTGGGTTGGGCGCTGGGTGCGTTCTCGGCCAACGTCAACGGCACCTTCATTCCCAGCGTCGACGACGTCACGTTTGGCGCGCCGTTCGGCAACGTGAAGTCGTACAACTCTTGGGATCTGCGGCTGAGCTATGACTTCTCGGACCTCGGGCCTGGCGTGAGGGCCTCCGTCGGTGTCAACAACTTCACCAACGAGGATCCGCCGTTCATCGACTCCGAAGCCAATCAGCAGCGTGACATCAACAGCTACGATCCGCTCGGCCGGTTCTACTTCATGGAGCTGAGCTACAAGTTCTGATCGACGCCCACCGTTAGTGTCGGCAATTGAAGGCCGGTCCGTGCTGCGGACCGGCCTTTTTTTATGGTGCCGGGCGGGGTCGCCCCTATCGGCAGCGGCGTACGCCAGCCCTGGGAGGGGGATGGGGTTTCACCTACAAGCTGTTGCTCGTTAGCAACGGTATACAGCGAACGCTGCGAAATGTAATGCAGCTTGTGGGCTAAATATCCGATTTAAAAGATTTTATCCGGGCGAATTTCGGACAACTACGCTTCCGCTGCGCACGACGCCTATGTATGCTCCACGCTACTCGCGGAGCTGGAAGTACCGCGGACCGGGGTGCCAGTCGGGTGCCGAACGTCTGGGACGCATTGCTCTCGCGACTCGATCATTTCTGTTTTCCTCGCAGGAGAAGTCTCAAATGTCGACCAACACAGCCCTCAGGCGGGCCATTCAGTGCGCGCTGCTGGCAGGTGCTGCGACCGCAGCCGTGCCGGAAGTGACCCTGGCCCAACAGACGACCGATACGATTCAGGAAGTGGTGGTAACCGGTTCGCGCATCCGCCGTGTGGATACGGAAACCGCCAGCCCGGTCTTCGTCATCGATACCTCAGCCATTACCAGTTCGGGCGTGCAGACCCTGGGTGATCTGATCCAGCGCACCCCGGCCATCGCGGGCGCCGCGACCAATCCGCAGGTCAACAACGGCGGCGGCACCGGCGAATCGAACGTCGAACTGCGCGGTTTGGGCGCGCAGCGTACGTTGGTGCTGCTCAACGGACGCCGCATCGGCATCCTCGGCAACACCACCACCTCCGCCGTGGACATCAACATGATCCCGATCAACCTGATCGAGCGTGTTGAAGTCCTGAAGGAAGGCGCGGGCGCCGTGTACGGCTCCGACGCGATTGCGGGCGTGGTGAACTTCATTACCAAGAAGAATTGGGACGGCGCCGAAGCCAGCGTCGAATACGGCCAGACCGGCAAGAGCGACGGTGAGCGCCAGACCGCCAGCCTGTCGTTCGGCTCCACCGGCGACAAGCTGAGCGTGCTGGTCGGCGGCAACTACAACAAGCAGGAAGGCGTTTCGGCTGCCGATCGCGACTTCTCCAGGTACGCGCTGTACCTGTACGGTGGCGTGGTCAGCCAGGGCGGCTCGAGCCGCACGCCGACCGGCCGCATCGAACTGCCGGACAACCTGGTCGGTACCGGTGCCGGCCAATTCGATTGCAGTGCCGTGACGCACATCCCCGGTGCCAACAGCGGCACATTCGGCGACTACCGCTGCTACACCAACGCGGACGCCTACAATTACCAGCCGTTCAACCTGCTGATCACTCCGCAGGAGCGCGCCAGCCTGTTCACGTTGGCGAACTACAAGATCAACGACAGCCTGGAAGCCTATACCGAGGTCATCTACAACCAGACCCGCTCCGGCTTCGAGATCGCGCCGCTGCCGTTCGACGCGGTGAGCGATGACACCATCATCTCCGCCGACAACGCCTTCAATCCTTTCGGCACCGACTTCGGCGGCGTCGACGGTCTCAATCCGAACCTGCGCAACCGGTTCGTATCGCTGGGCAACCGCCGCAGCGAAGTGCACACCAAGAGCACGCTGTTCAACGCGGGCCTGCGCGGCGATCTGCCCATGACCCAGACCTGGCAGTGGGACGCCAACGTCAGCATTGGCAACATGAGCCAGGATCAGAACATCGACGGCTACCTGCTCAAACCGCAGCTGGCCCAGGCGCTGGGACCGACGGATGCGAGCGGCGAGAACTGTCTGACGCAACCCGGCGGTGCGGTGATCGCAGGCTGCACCCCGATCGATATCTTCAATGTCCAGGATCCGGTGCAGGTCGAGCGTCTGCGGGCGCTGTCCACCAACTACCGGACCGACTACAAGTACCGCAGCCAGGCGTACAGCCTGAACCTCAATGGCGAGCTGTTCGATCTGCCCGCCGGTGCAGTTTCGGCGGCATTCGGCGCCGAGTATCGCTACCAGCAGGGCGTGTTTGAAAGCGACGTGCTCACGCGCGGCACTCCGCCGTTGTTCTTGAGCTGCTTGCTGGCGCAGGAAACCTGTACCGGCAACTCATCGGCCGACTACAACGTCAAGGAGCTGTACGCGGAGTTCTTCGTGCCGCTGTTGAAGGATCTGCCGGGCGTGCGCGCTCTGAACTTGACGGCCGGCGTCCGCTATTCCGATTACTCGCGTGACACGATCGGCGACTCGACCAATGCCCAGTTCAAGGTGGAGTATCGTCCGATCAACGATGTGCTGCTGAGAGCTTCGTATGCGGAAGTGTTCCGCGCACCGACCATCGTGGATCTGTCGCAGGCGCCGACGCAGAACGCTCCGACCTTCGCCGATCCGTGCGCGGCCCTGACTTCTGCTGATCTAGCGGCGAATCCGAACTACGCGCTGGCGTGTCAGGGCGTTACGCCCGACACGAATTTCCAGCAGCCGCTCAGCCAGATCACCGGCCTGTTCATCGGCAACGCCAACCTGAAGCCGGAAACGGGCGATGTGATGACCTTCGGTGCGGTCTACGATGTCAGCCAGGTGCCTGGCCTGTCCTTCACGGTGGACTACTGGAAGTACAAGATCGAAGACATCATCACCAACCTGGACGTGAACTTCGCCGCCGACCAGTGCGTGGCCACCGGCGCGCCGCAGTTCTGCGGCCTGATGTATCGCTACACTTCCGGGCCGAACGCCGGCCAGTTCCAGGTCTTCCAGCAGCCGACGGTGAACCTGGGCGAGCTCAAGACGGACGGCATCGACTTTGGCGTGAAGTACGCGCTGCGTAGCACCCCGATCGGCAACTTCAACATTTCGTTGGATATGACCAAGATCAACAGCTACGAGAGCATTGCCGCGCCGGGCGCGGCGCCGCAGGAGATCGCCGGTACCTTCGACCGTCAGTTCGGCAACTACGCCAAGTGGCGTGGCCTGCTGGGCATCGGCTGGTCGCTGGACGACTTCGACGGCCTGCTCAGCCTGCGTTATACCCACAGCCTGAAGCTGCCGAACGCGGACGGCGCCAATCCGGACCCGAATCCGACCATCAACATTCCCTCGGTCACCTACGTGGATTTGACCGTGGGCTACACGTTGCCGACGGATACCCGGCTCCAGGTGGGCGTGACCAACCTGACGGACAAGGATCCGCCGATCTTCTATCAGAACAATGTGCTGAACGCGAACACCGACGTGTCGACCTACGACACGCTGGGTCGCCGCTGGTTCGTCGGCGTCACGCAGAAGTTCTGAGTCTGAGCTGAAGTGCTCGAGGGCCGCACGGCTTTGCTGTGCGGCCCTTTTCTGTTTTAGTGAGCGCATGCGCGCCAATCCCTACAACCCGGACCAGGCACGGCAGTTGCTTTCGCAGGCCGTCGCCCAGTTGCACGCCAACGATCTGTCGGCTGCCGAATCTTCATGTCGCAGCGTGCTGGCCCTCGATCCGGAATCGCACGATGCGTTGACCGTGCTCGGTGCCGTGCTGCTCTCGCAGCAACGCCATGTCGATGCCCTGCCGCTCTTCGAGGATCTGGTGCGGCGCCGTCCGTCCGAGCCGACGCACTGGCTCAATCTCGGTACCGCCCGACGCGGCGTGGGCTCGCTGGAGGAGGCGTTGACGGCGTACATGCGTGCGGCCCAGCTGGGGTTTCTCACCGCGGATTTCTATTTCAATGTCGGGCTCACGCACCTGGACCGTCGCGACTATGAATCGGCCAGGAGCGTGCTGAAGCGCGCAGTGGAACTGGCGCCGCAGGATGCGCTGATCCGCTTCGAGTACGTCAAAGCCTGCTATGAATCGCTGCAGATGGACGAAGCCGCCGCCGCCCTCGAAGGCTGGGCGGATTTCAGCAGCCTGAGTCCCGAGCACCTGGCTGATCTGAGTCATCGCATGATGAACCTGGGACAGTCGCAGCGAGCCGAGCAGACGCTGCGCCATCTCGGCGCTGTCGACGATCTGGAGCCGCGCGCCCGGCTCACTCTGGTGCAGATCCTGGAGCGGACCAATCGCCTGCCGCAGGCCCGGGAGATGCTGGATCGGCTGCTGACCGATCCTGGAGCCGCAACGCTCGGCGCCGATCTTCTGATCGCGCAGGCGTTGCTGGCACAGCGCGAACAGCGGCATGAAGAAGCCGTCGAACTGTTCCGGCGAGCACTCGAACAAATCCCGCAGCTGCAGGATCGACATTACGCACTCTTTCCGCTGGCGAAATCGCTGGATGCGCTGCGGCTGTACGACCAGGCGTTCCCCGTTCTGGTCGAGGCGCACGAATCGCAGATCGAGCAATTGAAACTCTCCGCCCCGTTGGCGGTTGCGCGAGGCGCGCCGGTGATGGAGATCACGCGTTACAGCTGCGACCCGGCCGACGTTGCGCAGTGGGACGATTCCGACGCGCCCGCTCTTGCCGAGAGTCCGATCTTCGTCGTTGCATTCCCGCGCTCCGGCACGACATTGTTGGAGCAGACGCTGGACGCGCATCCGTTGCTGCAATCCATGGACGAACAGCCACTGGTGCAGAATGCGCTCGACGACATCATCGGCCTGGGGCTGCGCTATCCAGAACAGCTAGCGCCCCTCGATGCGGCACAGCGCGCCACGCTGCGTGCACGTTATTTCGAGCGTGCCGCCGGCCGGGTCGAGTTGCGCCCCGGGCAGCGCCTGGTGGACAAGAATCCGCTCAATCTGTTGCGCCTGCCGGTGATCCGCCGGCTGTTCCCGCATTCGCCGATCGTGCTGGCGATCAGGCATCCCTGCGATGTGGTGCTCAGCTGCTTCATGCAGCATTTCCGTGCGCCGGATTTTGCGCTGCTCTGTGCGGATCTCGAAACGCTTGCGACCGGCTTCCGTCGTTCATTCGATTTCTGGTACGCGCATGCGCAGATGCTGCAGCCTGCGGTCCTGGAAGTGCGCTACGAGGAACTGGTGGCGAACTTCGACAGCGGTGCGCGGGCGCTTGCGGATTTCCTGCAGCTACCTTGGGACGACGTGATGCTCTCGCCCGCGGCGCACGCACGCGCCAAGGGCTTCATCAGTACGCCGAGTTATTCTCAGGTGGTGCAGCCGGTGAACCGGTCGGCGGTGGATCGCTGGAAGGCTTATCAGTCGCACCTGGCGCCGGCTATTCGACAGCTACAGCCTTGTCTTGCGCGCTGGGGTTACTCGGCGTCGTGAACAGCAGGTAAGTCGAGATGATGTACTTGTCGCCGGAGAGCGGAGGCGCGCCTTCGTGCTGGTACATCCAGTAAGGTGGAAACATCAGCAGCCGGCCGGCTCGCGGGCGGATCGCCAGTTCGAGCTGCGGGAAGCGGGTCTCGCCGCCGCCGTCCACGTCGTTCAGGTACCACAGCAGCACGAGGTAACGGTTGGCCAGATGGTGGATGGCATCGAAGTGCAGCTGGAACTGCTCCTGCCGGCCGGGCCGGTAGCGTTTCATGACCAGGTCCGAGGTGAGCGGCGAGTTCGGAATGGCGATCGGCAGGCCGACGTCGCGGTTGTAGCGGTCCAGCGCCCGATCGATCAGGCCGCGGAACAGCCCCTGAAAGCCAGCATCCGACATGCGAGAAACGTTCAGCTCGGTCCAGGCCGACCCTTCCATGCCGGCGCGCACGGTGCGTCCGTTGGCGCGCTGGAAACGCTCCAGGGCCGAGAAGGAGTCGATCATCTGCCGGCACAGGGCCAGGTCGAGATCCTGATCGTAGGTGCGGACGTAATGGCGCAGATCGGCGGTCATGGCGCTTATAGTAGCGTCGGGAGCGGCCGCCGGCCTACGGCGGCCAGTCCCTAAAGGAGAGATGCGTCAATGACTGTCGCCGACGCCCGCAAGCTGTTGCAGCAGGGCAAGGTTGCGGAAGCCGAGCAACTCGCGCTGCGCGTACGAGAGCAATCGCCCGACGACGTCGGTGCGCTGTGCGTGCTCGGGCAGATTGCGCTCGGAGCCGGCAATGCGAAGCAGGCTCGCGCATATCTGCAGCGGGCGTCGCAAGTAGGCCCGGCGGACCCGCTGGTCGAGCATTTTCTCGGCCGCGGTTGCGAGGCCGTCGCGGATTGGGATGCGGCTCTTGCCGCTCATGCGAATGCGGTTCGCTTGGCGCCTGAGCTGTTCATTGCGCGTTTGTACTTCGCGGCAGCGCTCGAGCATGCTGACAAGCACGAACTGGCGGCCATGCATTACCTGCGCTCGCTGAACACCGCGCAGGCGCAGGGGCGCTGGCTCGATGCGCAGAGCACTCCGGCCGCCCTGCGGCCGATGATCGAGCACGCGGTGAGCTTCGTTCGCCAGAACCGGCATGCGGCGCTCATGCAAGTCATCGAGCCCGTGCGCAATCAGTACGGCGGTAAAGCGCTGGCGCGCGTCGAGCAATGTCTGCGCATCCTGCACAAGGAGGCTGCGGCGGATTTCGCCGATGCCCGCCAGCAGCCCACTTTCCTGTATTTCCCAGGGTTGCCCGCTGCACCCTACCTGGAGCGCTCCCTGTTCCCCTGGATGGATGCGCTCGAGGAATGCACACCGGTCATTCGCGAGGAGCTGCTGCGTCTGCTGCCTTCTGCGGCAGGTCGCGAACGCGTCTTCACGACGGAGGAGATCGAGCGCCAGAATCTTCGCGGCGCCGACGTTGCGCCGACTTGGAACGGCTACTACTTCTACCGGCACGGCGAACGGCGCGAAGACAATTGCGCTGCGTGCCCGCAGACGGCGCATGCGCTGGACGCACTACCCCTGAGCCACGTCCAGGGTCACGGCCCTGAAGTCCTGTTCTCCGTCTTTACTGCCGGCACGCATCTGCTGCCGCATCGAGGTGTGACCAACACCCGGCTGGTCGGTCATCTGCCGCTCATCATTCCGCCCGATTGCGCGCTGAATGTCGGTGGCGAATTGCATCGCTGGCAGGAAGGCCGCGCGGTCGTGTTCGACGACACCTACGAGCACGAGGCCTGGAACCGCAGCAGCCAGATCCGGGTAGTGCTGATCTTCGACATCTGGAATCCGCATCTTACCGAAGCCGAGCGTGCCGCCGTTGCCGCGCTGGTGTCGGCGATGGGTGATTTCCGCCAGTCCGTGGAGGCGGCCTGATCCATGCGTCTGCCGAAG
The DNA here is from genome assembly GCA_035556415.1 of Povalibacter sp. Classification (GTDB taxonomy): domain Bacteria; phylum Pseudomonadota; class Gammaproteobacteria; order Steroidobacterales; family Steroidobacteraceae; genus Steroidobacter. The sequence continues at coordinate 3,894 of DATMEZ010000166.1, read as the reverse complement.
CCGTTCTACAGGCTGCCGCTGCGGTTCGACGTTGCCCGTCTGCGCGAGGAAGTAGCGTCGCTCGATGCGGCTGCGTGGGCGAAGCATCCTAACGATATCCGGGGTAATACCTCGGCGCGCCTCATCAGCGTCGACGGAGGCGAGAACGACGACGTCAACGGCGTAATGCGAATCACGCCGCATCTGCAGCAGCTGCAATACGTGCGGCAGATTCTGGCGAGCTTCGGCGTGGTATGGAGTCGTTCGCGATTGCTGCGCCTCGCGCCGGGCGCGACGGTGCCTGAGCACGCCGATATCAATTACCACTGGTTCAATCGCGTGCGCCTGCACATTCCGATCGTCACGCGTCCCGAGGTACGTTTTTACTGCGGTGATCAGAGCGTACACATGGCCGCAGGCGAGGCCTGGGTGTTCGACAACTGGCGGCTGCATCGCGTGGAGAACTTCACGCCGGACGAAAGGATTCACCTGGTCGCCGATACGTCGGGCAGCGCGGCTTTCTGGCAGCTGGTGGCGCAGGGTGAGGCCGATCCTCAGGGCGTGCGCGACGTTCCATTCATGCCGGACCGCGATCTGGCTCCATTGACCGAACGGACGCAGCTTGCGTCGGTGATGCCGCCGGCAGAAGTCGACTTGCTGGTGATGAACTTGCGCGAGGAAGTCATCGCACTGCAAGACTCGCCGCAAACACGCATGCAACTGGCTCGCTACCGCGGAGTACTCGACTCGCTGTGCAGGGATTGGCGGCAGCTCTATGCGCTGTACGGGAGCGAAAGCGCGGGCTGGGGCGAATTCACCAAGCTGCGCGATGCCGCTCGAGCTGCTTCGCGCTCACTCGGGGAAGGATTGGCCATGCGAACCAATCGTGTGGACGCGCACACAGTGCTGGAAGCGCGAGTACTGAGGACGATGTTGTCACTGCCGCGTGATTCCTCGCCGGCCGTCGTTCGCGGCCGGGATTCGCAGTCGCCTCGCCTGCGGGCGCCTGTTTTCATCGTTGCCGCGCCGCGCTCCGGAAGCACGTTGTTGTTCGAGACCTTGGCCGCCAGCTCGCAACTATGCACGGTTGGCGGTGAGGCGCATTGGCTGGTGGAGACGATCCCCGAGCTCACGCCGGGGGCGGGCACGGTCGATTCCAACCGGTTGACCGCTGAGCATGCTACACCCGCCATCGCGCAGCGCATCGTGCGGCAGATCGCTGAACAGCTTCGAGATGCACACGGCAAGCCGGTCGCGTTGGACGCCGCTACGTTCCTGGAAAAGACACCCAAGAACACGCTGCGCGTGCCGTTCTTCGATCGAATTTTTCCCGATGCCCGTTTCATTTTTCTATGGCGCGATCCGCGCGAGAACATCGCCAGCATCATCGAGGCCTGGCGCTCGGGCGCCTGGAAGACCTACAACAATCTCGACGGCTTCGCCGGCCCCTGGTCGTTGTTGCTGCCGCCGGGTTGGCGCGAAATGAACGGCAAGCCGCTCGAGGAGATCGCGGCCTGGCAGTGGCAGCGTACGAACGGCATGGTCCTGGACGATCTGCAGGCTCTGCCGGCGCAACGCTGGATGGCAGTGAATTATGGCGATCTGGTGCGAGCGCCGCGCGACACCGTGCAGCAGTTATGTCGTTTCCTGAACCTGGAAATGGACGCCTCATTGGAGCAACGGCTGCGCTCGCCTTTGCCACATTCGCGATATACGCTTACTGCCCCGCAACTGGACAAATGGCGAGCGCACGAATCCCGGATCATGCAAGTGCTGCCGTCGGTCGAACCGGTCTGGCAGCGGTTGCAACGCCTGTGACTGCTGCGCTGGCGGACGTTCCGTCAACAGGGAAAATCAACAAGGAATTCCAATGCGTGCAGTCGTCATCGGTATGCTGGCCCTCGCAGCCACGGCCTGCGCCTCCAAGCCTGCCAAGGAACAACTCACGCCCACGCCCGTGGCGGCCAGCGAAAAGCTCGACGAGAAACTGATGGCTGCCCAGGCGGCGGGTTACGAGGTCAAGGACGTCAACGGCGAGAAGCTGTATTGCCGGCGCGAAATGCAGACCGGATCGCACGCCCGGTTCAAGACTTCCTGTCTGACCGAGCGTGAGTGGGAGCAGCTGGCGCGGATCTCCCGACAGAACGCCGAGGACATGGCGCGTCGTCGGCCGCCGCCGCGCTCGAACTGATCCAGCGCCAACGGCGCCGATCACAGGCCCGGGCTGACCAGCATCATTCGCCTCGGGGAGTCCGAGGCGGGTGAGGTCCGTCACGCATTTGTGCCGGCCGCAGGCCGTAGCCGTAGCGTGCCACGACGGATTCATCGGCCGTCGCGACTTCTTTTGCTAGCGACGCATCGTAATAAGTGGAGTACTCGGCATGTGCCGAGGCATTCAGTGCTGCCGACTCAGTGATGAATGCGTGCATCGGTGGGCTCACCGGTTGACCTGCGCGCTCCAGCATCGACGGCAGCTCCTCCCGCAGTGACTCCATCCTGCCAATGATCAGATCCTCGGTCCGCGTGCCGAAAATATGCCGGTGCAGGAACGAGTAGAAGCCCAGTCCGCTGCCGCGGATGGTTCCCAGCGCAAAGGCGGGTAGATTCAGGCCGCGATTGGTGTAGCTCGGCGGCAGGACCGAAAGCACTTTCTGCAGTATCGAGTCATCGCGGCCCAGCAGCAGCATGTTGCGCACCGTGCCGGCGAATCCCAGCGTGCCGTTGTTGCTGAGGGCTCGATACAACGCATTGGGCTCGGGCCGCGAGGACTGAAACGCGTACCAGGAAACGTAATAGCTCCAGGGATTGCGTACCAGGCCCAGCACCGGCAGAGCGCTGAATGCAGCGGGAATCAGCTCACGCGGCAGGTGATAGCCGATCTGCCGCGCATCCGGTACGAACTGCAGCAGGCAGACGTTGGCGAACGTGCCGCCCGACTTGTGCAGGTGCAGGAAGACGAAGCGAGGGGTGACGATCATGCGCCGGCGGCGCCGCCCGGAGTCAGCTGCAAGTGCTGCTCGACTTCAGGCTGACGCTGGCCCAGTGTGCGTTCCGCGCTTTGCAGAAGATTGAGCAACTCGGGCGTAGGCAGGAAGTCGCAGATCATGTGAGTGCGTGAGGCGCTCTCGTGAGCGTTCCAGACCGCGTGCACCGTACTGTTGTTCAACGCCCAGACTTCGCCGGGTCGCATCAAATAGCTGGCGTTCTCGCAATACATCCATGCGCGGTCATGCGATTCGATGGGAAAGTGCAGGCGCACGGTCTTGGCGAAGTAGGGTGCGCGATCGATATGCGCCGGCACCGTAGTGCCCGCAGGTAGTCGTGCGAGCAGACAGCGCATCGGTTTTGCAGGGATCAGTTGCTTGATGAGATAGCGCGCGTAAGGCAGGGAGTCGAGTACTTCGCGATCTTCGACGGGCTTTTCGCCTTGTGCGGGTGCGTAGCCTCGCAGGAACAAAGCATCGGCCGCGCGATGTACGCCGACTCGTCCACCTGTGGAGCCCCAGACCGTTGTCGGCAGGTGTGCGATTTCCTCACGCAACCGCTGAGCATCAAAACTCAGCGGCAGCCGTGCGCAACCGCCGATGAGCGAGCGCTTGTCGAGAACGGGCCAGTCGGGAATATCCAACATTGCAACATGCTGCCCGATCGCACTGGCGTGCGCAAAAGGGTGACAGAAGCGCTGCAGTGCGATTGCGAAAGCGCGAAGAACGGGCGGCCTTGCTTCGAGGCGAGCCGCAAAAAAAAACGGCGGACGCGAGGCGTCCGCCGTTCTTCCCATCAGGGTCGGGCAGGCGGGATTAGTTCTGCTCCGCGCCCTTCACCTCGACATCGCCCGGGTTGGAGACCACGGCCATGGCGACGCGGCGGTTTTCCGCGCGGCCGGCTTCGGTCTTGTTGTCGGCGACCGGTTTG
>DATMEZ010000165.1:0-5464 GCA_035556415.1 Povalibacter sp. | reverse complement strand
ACAGCAAGACCAAGACCAGCAAGACCACGACCAGCAAGACCGCGCGGAACAACGGCCGGAAAGCAGCCCGCAAGCCCGCCAAGCGCCCGGCCGGCAAGTCGGCCAAGCGGTCGCGACGCTAGCGGGTTCGTGCCGTGCTGCTGTCCATGGTCGTGGCCGCCGCGGAGAACGGCGTCATCGGACAGGGCAATGCCTTGCCCTGGCACCTGCCCGACGACTTGAAGTATTTCAAGGCGTTGACCCTGGGCAAGCCCGTCATCATGGGGCGCAAGACCCATGAGTCCATCGGCCGTCCCTTGCCGAGCCGCCTCAATCTGGTGGTGTCACGGCAGCCCGGGCTCAGTATTCCGGGCTGCCAGGTCGTAGACTCCATGGCGGCCGCGCTCGCAGCCGCCGGGCCGGTACCGGAGGCCGTGTTGATCGGCGGCGCACAGCTTTATCGAGAGGCGTTGCCGGCGGTGGACAGAATTCATCTCACTCGTGTGCATGCGCAAATCCCGGGAGACGCTTTTCTGCCGGAGTTGCCCGCCGCGCAATGGCGCGAAACCGTCGTGGCCAGGCACGCCGCCGATGAACGACATGCCCATGCCTTTACCTTCGTGACTCTCGAGCGGCTGCGCTCCCAGGACCTCGCATGACTTCTCAGACCACCAAGCCGCGCTTCGACTGCTCGCAATGCCCGGGTTATTGCTGCAGCCATTCACGCATCGCGGTGAGCGATTTCGACATAGCGCGGCTGGCCCGGCATTTTGGCCTGTCGAAAGCCGAGGCCAAGCGGCGCTTCACCTACCGCTACAAGACCAAGGAGGCGGACGAGCAGATCCTCCGCCACCAGCGCGATCACGTCTACAAGACCATCTGCCGCTTCTTCGACACCGACGAGCGTCGCTGCACCGTGTATGAGGCGCGGCCCAATGTGTGTCGAAAGTATCCCTACGGCAATCGCTGCGGCTACTACGAGTTCCTGAAGTTCGAGCGCGAACACCAGGACGATCCGGAGTTCATTCCTTCGGCGTAGGGCCCCTCATGCGCCTGAACAAGTTCATCAGCGAGACCGGCATCTGTTCGCGCCGCGCAGCGGACGGCTGGATCGACGCCGGCCGGGTGACCGTCAACGGCCAACCGGCGGTGCTGGGGACCAAGGTCGAGCCCGGCGACGAGGTTTGCGTCGATGGACGCCCGGTCGGTGCGGCCAAACGGCACGTCTACATTGCGCTGAACAAGCCGGTGGGCATCACTTGCACCACCGAACATGAGGTGCAGGGCAATATCGTCGACTTCGTGCGGCACCGCGAGCGCATTTTTCCCATCGGGCGGCTCGACAAGGATTCAGAAGGACTGATCCTGCTGACCAATCACGGCGACATCGTCAACGAAGTGCTGCGCTCGGAGAACGAGCACGAGAAGGAGTACCTGGTCACCGTCGATCGTCCGGTTACCCGGATTTTCCTGAACGGCATGGCCAGTGGAGTGCGGATCCTCGGCACCGTGACCAAGCCGTGTCGCGTGACGCGCATCGATCCGAGCACCTTTCGCATCGTGCTGACGCAAGGCTTGAATCGGCAGATCCGGCGCATGTGCTCGTTCTTCGGCTACCAGGTGCTGCGCCTGCAGCGCGTGCGCATCATGCACATCCGGCTCGATGGGCTGAAGACCGGTCAATGGCGGGATCTGACCCGCGGTGAAGTGGAGGAGCTGCTGCGCGACGCGGCTCTTTAGAGATCGAAGTGCCCCTGGGGACGCTGGACGTCCCCGGCGCCAGGCAGTAGGCTTGCCGGCATTTTACGTCTGCCGCAGACATCGCGTGGATTCCCAGTACGAAATCGACACCCGGGTGACCAAGCGTGGGGGGCCGGCAAGCGCGCCAGGCGCGGCCGACTGTCTGGTGGTCATTCATTCGCCCAACAGCGCCGATCTGGGACGGCGTTACCCGCTCGAGGGGCCGGTCGTCACCATCGGTCGCGGCCGTGACAACGACATCGTGCTGGCCAGCGATTGCGTTTCACGGCGCCATCTGCGTCTGGAGCGGCGCCCGAACGGGCTGTATGCCATCGACCTGGGCTCCACCAACGGCACTCATGTCAACGATTCGGTTCGCCCGGTGGACGAACATCGGCTGGAGCGGGGTGACCAGCTCAAGATCGGCGACCTGATTCTCAAGTTTCTGTCCGGGTCGGACGTGGAGACGGAATATCACGACATCGTTTTCCGCATGACGATCACCGACGGATTGACCGACGTGGCCAACCGCAAGCGGCTCGACTCGCTGCTGCAGGACGAGGTGCCGCGCGCGGCGCGCCATGGGCGAAAGCTGTCGCTGCTGATGCTGGATATCGATCATTTCAAGGCCATCAACGATACGCACGGCCATCTGATCGGCGATGCGGTGCTCCGCAGCCTCGCCGCGTTGTTGCGCAAGCGCCTGCGCCCGCACGACACCATTGGCCGATATGGCGGCGAAGAGTTTTGCGCGGTGCTGCCGGAAACCGATTTACCGAGCGCGGTGAAAATCGCCGAGGAACTGCGTCAGCAGGTCGCGGCGCATCCGTTTGCCGTCGATGGTCGCGAGGTGCGTATCACTGTCTCCATCGGTGCCGCCACCCTGGCGCGGGACATGCAGGCCGATCAGTTGTACAAGAATGCCGATGAAATGCTCTATCGGGCCAAGCGCGCCGGGCGCAATCAGGTCAGCGCCGCAATCTGAGCCCGGCAGCGCCGCAGGTCGGCGCCTGAATCATGTTTGCAGCGTGCCGCGTCCTATTTCGATGACTTCGCCACTGACCAGAATGCGGCGATCCTCGGTCACGTTCAGCAGCAGGGTCGAAGGGCGGCGAGTGTACTCGCCCTGGGAGATTTCATAGCTCAAGGGCAGTGCGCGGTTCTGAGCCAGCAGCCAGCCACCGAAGTTGGCGGTGGCGGAGCCGGTTGCCGGGTCTTCGGCAATGCCGCCGTTGGTGAAGAAGAAGCGTGCCAGCACTTGGCCGGGAGCCGTCTCGGCGAATACGTAAGCCATGCTGACCCCGTCTTCGCTGCGCACCGCGGCGAATGTTTCGCCATCCACCCTGATGCGCCGCACGGCATCCGCCGAGCGCAGCGGAATGACCAACTGCTCCTTGCCGGCCTTGACCCACAACGGTGGCGCGCCGATGTCAGCCGCGGCCAGACCAAGCATCCTGGCCAGTGTCGCCACTGGAGTGTCGACCGGGCGCCAGGTGGCTGGAGTGGCCTGCAGCGTCCAGTGGGCTGCGACCGCATGGACGGGAATGATGCCCGCCTGCATTTCCAGGGTCAGCGTATCGCCGCCAAGACCGAGAGCGCGGCAGACGAAGGCGGTGCCGAGCGTGGGATGACCCGCGAACGGCATCTCATAGTCAGGTGTGAAAATGCGCACTCGCGCGTTGGCGCGCGAGGAGGGCAGGATGAAGGTGGTCTCCGACAAGTTGAACTGCCGCGCCAGCTTCTGCATGGTCGAGCCGTCGAGTGCCGTGCCATCCTCGAACACGCATAGTGGGTTGCCGGTGAACGTACCCCCATCCTGGGTGAACACGTTGAGGATGCGGAAGGTCAGGGAAGGCATGGGATTCCTGCTGCGAGGTGTGGTGACGCCAAAACTTCCGGCCAAATTTCCGGCTAGACGGGCACGGGCGCGGGCACGGGAGACAACCGCGCTTCGATCAGTCGCGTGGCGGCCTGGTAGTCCACCTGGTCCAGTGAAACCGCGTCGCGAGTCAGTTCCGCGAGGATCTCGCTCTGGATGCGACCACGCTGGTAGGCCACCGTGTAGGGGATTTCGTCATGGAACATGACCATTGAGTAACGCGGCACGAAACGGCGGGGAAAGCGTCGCTCCAGCTCCAGCGACAGCGCCTTCTGCAATTGGAATTTGGGATCGCGCACCGTGTCGCGCATCTCCAGATAGTTCTCGATGGCCATGTCCGCGATGGCGTTGGTGTTCGGCCGGCGCCGCTGCTCGAAACAGCTCCAGGCCGCGCGCCAGTCGGGTTGTTGCCGCAGCAGCTTATCGAGTTCGCGGCAATCCTCGAAAATACAGTTCATGCCCTGGCCGTGAAACGGGGTGATGGCGTGGGCCGCATCGCCCATCAGCAACAGTTGATCGCCGAACGACCACCGTTCACAGCGGATGGTGCCCATGATGCCGATGGGATTTTCCAGGAACTCCGTGCTCAGATCCGGCATGAGCGCCGCCGCGTCCGGGAAATAGTTGGCGAAGAACGTCTCGACGCTGGCGCGGTCGCGCAGTGTGGCGAAACTCTCGGGACCCTGGTTCGCCAGAAACAGCGTGGCGGTGAAGCTGCCATCCGTGTTCGGCAAGGCGATCAGCATGAAGCCGCCGCGCGGCCAGATATGCAGGGCATTTTCGCGAATACGGTGCTTGCCGTTGGCGTCGGCGGGGATGGTGAGTTCCTTGTAACCGTGGTCGAGCAGGTCCTCGCTGCAGTGCGCACCGGTCTCGGCCACCAGTGCGCGCCGCAGCGCCGAGCCCGCACCGTCGGCTGCGATCACGTGATCGAGTGGCAACTCGTAGCTGCGCCCGGTGGTTTCGTCCCGCATGTTCACGCACCGCCGCTGGAAGTCGGCGCCGAGCGCACTTTGGCGGAACCGCAGCTGGACGCCGGCGGCCTCTGCGGCATCCAGCAGCACCTTGTTCAGCCCCGGCCGTGATACCGAGTAGATGACTTCGTGCTTGCGCTGGCCGTAGGGCACGAAAGTCAACGTGCCGTCGACGGCGTGCAGCAGACGCCCCGCCATGGGGATCAGCAGCGGCAGCACCTGGTCCATCACGCCGGCGAATTCCAGCGTACGGATGCCGCGCGCGGCCAACGCCATGTTGATCGAACGGCCGGCGGGAATGTTCTCGCTGCGCATGTCGGGCTGGCGATCGCAGAGCTGGACCCGATAGCCGTGGCGGGCCAATACGATGGCGATCATGGCGCCGGCCAGGCCGGCACCGATGACCATGACCGGCGGTGTGGCGGGGGAGACGGCGGCAGGCACGGACGCCTGGGACTCTATGGGCATGACGTGGACTCAGGACTCATGAGGAACAGAATCGGCTTCAAGGATCTGGCATGCAGGATTCGGCATGCAAGGCCCGGTGCAGCGCTGCGACCAGGTCCCAGACTTCAGCAAAGGTGTTGTACAGCGGCACGGGCGCCACGCGGATGACATCCGGCTCGCGCCAATCGCAAATATAACCACCCTGCGTCAGGGTGGCATGGATGCGGCGGGCCTGGGCCGGCGAGCGGTGCAGACGCAGCGACAACTGGCAGCCGCGCGCCGCTGGATCGGCGGGGGTGATGATGGTTACCGAATCCCGCAGCCGGGCCTGCAGCAGTGCTTCGAGGTAGCCGGTCAGGGCAATCGACTTGTCGCGCAGGCGCGGCAGGCCGGCACGGCTGAAGCAATCCAGGGAGGCGAGCAGCGGGGCCGCTGCCAGAATCGG
>DATMEZ010000164.1:0-4318 GCA_035556415.1 Povalibacter sp. | reverse complement strand
GTACGTGGCCGTGATGGCGGGGTTGGGCGGTGGCGGTTGGGGAGCCCCGGATCCGCGCAGCGCCGCATATCGCTATGGCAATCAGGGGCGCATCCTGGCATTCAAGCTCGATGGCGGGGAAACGCCGAAACCTCCGCTGTTGCCGCCGGTGCCGCCCATCCCCGAGCCACCGAAACAAACCGCATCCGCCGAGTCCGTCGCCAATGGCGAACTGCTGTTTACCCGTCACTGCGCCCAATGCCATGCGAACAGTCCGCGCAGCGCGGCGCCGGATCTGCGACGCATGAGCAAGTTCACGCATGCTGCATTCAGCGACATTCTGCTCAAGGGAGCGCTGCGCCCGCTGGGCATGCCGCAATGGGACGATTTGCTGAGTGCTGCCGATGTAACGGATATCCACGCCTACCTGATTTCCATCTCGCAACGGGCCTTCGCTGCCGAACAGCGCGAGTCGGATGTATCGCGAACATCACATGACTAAATCAAGACTGCTTGCCGGTTCCTGGCTGCTGATCACCGCCGCCGTGGCAGTTGCGGCAGTCGCGACTGCCGCGGCGGGCGAGAGTGAACCCGCCATGCCTGCCACCTTGACACCCGCCGCGGTGGAAAACTTTGTCGATCGCAAGCTCGGCGACCTGCTGCGCCGCTCGTGGGTACCGGGGGCCGCTGTCAGCGTGGTGCAAGGCGAACATGTCCTGTTGGTCAAGGGCTATGGTGTGGCCGATGTCGACACCGGTGTCGCCGTCGACGGCCAGCGCACGCTGTTCCGGGTCGGTTCGATCACCAAGGTGATGACGACCCTGGCGGCTCTGCATCTGGCCGAGCAGGGACGCTTCGATCTGGATGCCGACGTGAATCGGTATCTGCACTCGTTGCGGATCGAACCTACCTTCCCGGACCCCGTGACGGCGCGGCTGCTCATGACCCATCGGGGCGGGTTCGACTCCCGTCTCACCGGCTTGATGATGTCCAGGGACGCGGACACCGTCCTGCCGCCCGAGGCCCGCCAGCACGCCTTCGTGCGTGCGCGTCCCGTGACCGCGCCGTTCTATTACGACAATCTCGGCTTTGGCGTGCTGGGTACGGTCGTGGCCGATATCGAAGGCATGACTTATCGCGCCGCGATGCGCCGACTGGTGTTCGGCCCGTTGAAAATGACTACCGCCGTCATAGGGTTGCCAGCCGAACGCGTGCGCGATGCAGCTGCCTGCCATCGTCCCGATACTTCCGGCCGCCCGGCACGCTGCGAGCAAGGGTTGATCGCCGATGTGTCGCAGGGCGGCGGTGATGCGAGCGTCACCGCCGCCGACATGACGCGGCTGATGCGTGCGCTGCTGGTGCCCGGAGAGTTCCTGAAACCTGAGACCTTGCGACGCATGAAGGACACCGATACTCAGCGTCTGCACCCCAGGTTGCCCGGGCTGGGCCTTGCGCTGCGTGAGGCCGATTACGCCGGTTATCGCACGCTGGGACACCACGGTTCCATCAACGGCTTCAATTCCGAGTTCGCGCTGTTTCCCGCGTCCGGTGTGGGAGTGTTCATTTCCGTCAACGGCGACGAGGCGCCGGCGGGCCCTCGCATGGCTTCCACCGTGCTCGGCGCGGGCGTGGCGATGGGAGCGATCGATGCGCGACCGTTGATCGACGAGTTCATCGGCAGCTTTGCGCGCCAGTTCATTTCCTCGGAATCGAGGATACCGCCGACCCACGTGCCCGAGGTGGCGGACGAGCCCACCACGACACAGCTCGCGGGCGTCTATTCGCGTCCCGATGAAAGCACGTTCCAGGAGCCGGGCCCGACGGTTGCCTCACCCACGAAGGTGACACTCACGCAGGATGGTCACCTGGATGCTTACGGATGCGCGCCGTTCATTCGCAAGGCGCCGATGTATTACGAGTGTACGCCAGCGGTTGGCGCGCCCATCGAGCTGGCTTTCAAACGGGATGTGGCCGGGCGGCTGTTGCTCGGGCACATCGCCATCGAAGCGCTGGTACGGCAACCCTCCGCGCCGGCGGACAACCAGAGGTAGCAATATGTTCGTCCGTAACGCTTGGTATGTCGCCGCCTGGGGTGCCGAACTCGACCGCCAACCCATGGCACGCACGCTGCTTGCCGAACCCGTCGTGCTGTTCAGGAGCGGTAGCGGCAAGGTGGCTGCGGTGGAGGACCGCTGTTGCCACCGCGGCATGCCGCTCTCCAAGGGGGAGGTGGTCGGCGAGCACATCGTTTGTGGCTATCACGGCATCAGCTACGATGGCAGCGGCAAGTGCGTCGCCATTCCCGGCCAGTCCTTCGTGCCGCCGGTCATGCGCGTGCGTTCGTATCCCGTGGTTGAACAGGATGAACTGGTATGGATCTGGATGGGCGAACCCGGACGAGCGGACCCTGCCACCATCCCGCGCTATGAATTTCACAATGACCCTGCGCAGTGGCCACATCGCGTGCGCGCTCAACGTATCGCCTGCGAGTACCGCCTGGTGATCGACAACTTGCTCGATCTCACGCACCTCGCTTTCGTGCACAAGCGGACCATCGGTGGCAATCCAGACGCTCACACCAAGGCGCAGTTCTCCGTGGATCCGACTGAGCATGGCGTGAAGTTCATTCGCTGGCTGCTGAACTCGGTGCCGCCGCCGACCTACGTGAACGCGGTCGGTTTCACCGGCCGGGTCGATCGCTGGATGGAATTCGAGTACGTTGCGCCTGGCGTGGTCTATCAGTTCACAGGCGCGCTGGACGTCGGCAAGGGCGCCTACGAACAGGGCAATCGCAGTGGCGGTTTCGCACTGCGCATATTCCATGGCATCACGCCGGAGAGCGCCGACTCATGCCATTACTTTTGGTCCGGCGCCCATGGTTATCGACAGGACGATGCGCAGGAAACGGACAAATTGTTCGCCGCTTTGTCCATGACTTTCGATGAGGATGCGGTGGTGCTGACAGCGCAGCATCAAACCCTGCGGCAGCGGCCCGGCCCGCTCTACAGCACCACGCACGACAAGGCGCGCGCCATCGCCGAGCGTAAATTGAACGGCCTGCTCGCGCTGGAGACTGGCTGAGCGCCACAATCGAGGCGTGGCGCGAAAACCCGCAGCCGGCGTTACCCGGCGTCGGCTTGGACCGCGGTTGGATCCGGCCGCTGGTCAGGCAATCTGAACTCTACGATGCGCGGGTACGCGCCGCCACCTGATGATGCCAGGCGGCCCAATCGCGGCCAGGGTGCATCGTCCCGCATTCAGGGCAGCAGCGCATTGTCGGCTCGGCGTCGTAGAAGCCAGCGAAGATCTTGGGCAGGTCCGACACTATGCTGACCAGCTGGCACTGCGCGCGATGAATCAGCGCAGCGCAGCTGGCACAGTACCACTCGAATGCGTCCAGCTCACCGGCCGGCCTGGTGCGTTCGATGACCAGTCCCAGGCTGCCCGGCACGGGTCGCTGTGGCGAATGGCGGACGTGCGGCGGCAACAAGAACACCTGACCCTGTTGCAGCGCCACGCGCTCGAAGTGGCCGTCCTCGCATATCAGCAGCTCCGCGTCACCTTGCAGCTGATAGAAGAATTCCTCGAAGGGATCGTCGTGGAAGTCGCTGCGCTGGTTGGGGCCGCCGACTACCGTGACGATGAAGTCCGAATCCTGCCAGATCTGCTGATTGCCCACCGGCGGGCGCAGACGGTCGCGGTGCTGTTCGATCCAGCCGGCGAGGTTCAGTGGCAATCCATGGACCAGGGACTTGAGGTTGGAGGCCAGGGGTTTGACGTTGGAAGTGTTCATGCCAGGCTCACCGATTCACTGCGGTTGAGGATGCTGCGGACCAGACTGCAGGGCGCGAGCAGCGAAGTCTTGGGATTCTGGGCCAGCGCTAGCGCGCGTACCGTCAGCTCGAAGCTGCCGAACGCGCCGTCCGCCTGGATCCGGTGTTCGTTACCGGTTGCCCGAGGATCGGCGAACAACTGTACGCGCGTGGCATCGAAGCCGATTCCAGCGATGGCCACCGCCGCACTGACATTGGCGTTCTGCGGAAACATCAAAGCGGCTTCGCGAGCCGTGCCGGAGAAAAACGGGACGTCTGCCGCTGCGCCGGCATCCAGATCTACCAGTGCTTCCGCGCGACTGCCGCGCCATGCGGCCGGGGGCTTGCGGCCAATGTAAGTTACGTGCTCCAAGCCGCCAATGCGGGCAGCCGACAGCAGATCCAGTCCGCCGAGCGCACCTGATGGTACGAGCACGCGGGCTCCCGATTGCGAGGCGCAGTCACGCAGCCGTCGCTCCAGTTCGATGTCGGCCAGCGCACCGACGGAGGCTATCAGCAGGTCATGG
>DATMEZ010000163.1:0-7712 GCA_035556415.1 Povalibacter sp. | reverse complement strand
CGGCGCCGCCTTTGAACTTGTCCACGAGTGTCTGGGTTGCCCGCGCCAGCAGCGTCGTATCCACACCCACGGCGACGAACGTGCACCCGAGCGACAGGTAACGACGGGCCAGCGTCTCATCGGCGCTCAGAATCCCGGCGGCCTTGCCGGCTGCGCAAATGCGGGCAATGGCGTCTTCGATGACCTTCTGCACGTCCGGATGACCGGGATTGCCCAGATGGCCGAGCGCGCCGGCCGTATCGGCCGGCCCGATGAACACCCCATCGACGCCTTCGACACGCGCGATGGCATCGAGATTCTCCAATCCGGCCTTGGTCTCCACCTGGCAGAGCAGGCACATCTCGTCGTTCGCCCGCTGCAGGTAGTTCGTGATGCGATTCCAGCGCGAAGCACGAGCCAGCGCACTGCCCACACCACGCACACCCGCCTGCGGATAGCGCATGGCGCGCACCAGCGACGCAGCCTGCTCGGCACTCTCGACCATCGGCACCAGCAAAGTCTGCACACCCAGGTCGAGCGCCTGCTTGATCAACACTGCATCGCCGATCGGCACGCGCACCAGCGGCTGCGACGCATAGGGTGCAATCGCCTGCAGCTGCGAGAGCATCGAGCGCAGATCATTCGGCGCGTGCTCGCCGTCCAGCAGCAGCCAGTCGAACCCGGCGCCGGCACAGATTTCCGCGCAGTACGCATCTGCCAGACCGAGCCACAGGCCGATCTGGGTGCGACGTTCGCGCAGCGCCAGCTTGAAGCGATTGACGGGCATCTCCATGGGAATCCCCTCTTAGACGAAGCGGCAGGCGATGGAGCCCAACTTGCCGTAATCCACATGGAACGTATCGCCCGCGCGCGCCGCCGTCGGACGCGTGAATGAGCCGCCGAGAATCACCTGCCCGGGCTCCAGCGCTACGCCATACGGCATCAGCTTGTTGGCGAGCCAGGCCACGCCGTTGGCGGGATGATTGAGCACCGCCGCGGCCACGCCCGATTCCTCGATCACGCCGTTCCGGTACAGCAGCGCGGAAACCCAGCGCAGGTCCACTTCCATCGGCTTGACCGGCCGCCCGCCCATCACGATGCCGGCGTTCGCGGCATTGTCCGAGATGGTATCGAGCACCTTGCGCATCACCTTGGTGTCGCGATCGAACTGCTCGATGCGCGCATCGATGATCTCGATGGCGGGAATCACGCAGTCGGTCGCCTCCAGCACGTCGAAGATGGTGCAGTTGGGGCCGGTGAGGCGCTTGCGCAGGATGAAGGCCAGCTCCACCTCCACGCGCGGCAGGATGAAGCGGCTCATCGGAATGTCCGAGCCATCGGCGAAGAACATGTCGTCGAGCAGATCGCCGTAATCCGGCTCGTCGATCTGCGAGGACTGCTGCATGGCGCGCGAGGTCAGCCCGATCTTATGACCTTTGAGCGTGCGACCCTCGCCCAGCTTGATCGCAACCCATTCGCGCTGGATGGCGTAGGAGTCCTCGATGGTCATCTGCGGATACTGCTTCGACAGGTGCCGGATCTGTACCCGCGAGATTTCCGATTCGTGGATGCGGCGCGCGCAGTCCTTTACGATCTCGTCACTCAGGCCGCGCGCGATCGGCTGACGCTTCTGGGTAGCTGCGGAAATGAAATTGCTCATCGTTGCGACCGTTTCGATAGTGGCGGGCTTCAGGCCAGCGAGCCCATGCACAGGTACTTGGTGTTGAGGTAGTCATCCAGGCCGTAGTGCGAGCCTTCGCGGCCGTAGCCGGACTCCTTCACGCCGCCGAACGGCGCCACCTCGGTGGAAATGATGCCTTCGTTGATGCCGACCATGCCGACCTGCAGCGCCTCGGCGACGCGCCAGATGCGGTTGATGTCGCGCGAATAGAAGTACGCGGCCAGGCCGAACGGCGTGTCGTTCGCCAGCTCGACGGCCTGCTCCTCGGTCTCGAACCGGAACAGCGGCGCGAGCGGCCCGAAGGTTTCCTCGGAGGCCAGCTTCATGCTGGTCGTCGCACCAGTCAGGATCGTGGGCTCGAAGAACGTGCCGCCGAGCGCATGACGGCGCCCGCCGGTCAACACGGTTGCGCCTTGCGCAAGTGCGTCCTCAATGTGCTGCTCCACCTTGGCGAGCGCGCGCTCGTTGATCAGCGGGCCCTGGTCGGTGTTGCCGCTACTTGCCGGACCGATGCGCAGCTCGCGCACCTTCTCGGCGAACTTGGCGGCGAAAGCGTCGTACACGCCGGCCTGCACCAGGATGCGGTTGGCGCAGACGCAGGTCTGGCCGGTGTTGCGGAACTTGGAAGCGATGGCGCCGACGGCAGCGTCATCCAGATCGGCATCGTCGAATACGATGAAGGGCGCGTTGCCGCCGAGTTCCAGCGATACCCGCTTGAGCGTTCGGGAGCTGCCGTTCGCCAGCGCCTTGCCGACGGCGGTGGAGCCGGTGAACGTCACTTTGCGCACCCGACCGTCGTCCAGCCACGCATCCGCCACTTCAGGCGTGCGGGCGCGCGAAGCCGTGACGACGTTGACCGTTCCGGCCGGGATGCCGGCGTCCATCGCCAGCTTGGCAATCGCCAGTGCCGACAACGGCGTGTCTTCGGAAGGCTTGGCGACGACCGTGCAACCGGCCGCCAGCGCCGGTGCGATCTTGCGCGCCAGCATGGCGATCGGAAAATTCCAGGGCGTGATGGCGGCAACGATGCCCACCGGCTCCTTCGTCACCACGATGCGGCGGCCGCGCGTGGTGGCCGGAATCACGTCGCCGTAGGCGCGCTTGGCTTCTTCGGCGAACCATTCGACGTAGGCCGCGCCATAGTCGACTTCGCCCAACGATTCCTTGTACGGCTTGCCCTGCTCCAGCGAGATCAGCCGGGCCAGGTCCTCGCGGTTCGCGGCGATCAGGTCGAACCAGCGCCTGAGTAGTTGCGAGCGTTCTTTCGCAGGACGGGCGCGCCACGGCGCGAATGCCGCGTGCGCATGATTGACCGCCGCGGCGGCTTCGCCAGCGCCGCAATCCGGCACTTCGGCCAGCACGGCGCTCGTGGCGGGATTGGTGACGGCGAAGCGGCGGCCGTTCGCCTCCTGCTCCCAGCGTCCTCCCAACAGGACGCGATCGATGATCAGTTCGTTGCGTGTCAGCTGCATGACGGTCTCGCGGTGCGCCTCACACTTTCTCGTTCTTGCGGAAGCGCGCGTGCAGGTTGTTGTGCCGGAAGGTGCCATCCTCGTCGAATTCGTACAGTTCCATGGATAGCGCCAGCGGCCGTTGCGCGTTGTCGCCGGCAAACAAATGCTGCTTGAGCAGCGCGAACAGTTCCTCGCACACTTTGTTCTTGACCGCGGCACTGCGCCCGTGACCGATCTTGAGGGTGGCATGCAGGAAGCCGTATTCCGGACGGCCGTCGGCGATGCAATAGTCCTTCAGCTCGATGGCGCGTGAACGGATGCCGCCGATGGGGAACACCCCGTCCTGCGCGATCAGCGTCTCGTTCGCCTGGCGCAACAGCTTTGGGATGTCGAGATCGTCCTTGATGTTGGCGGTGTACTCGACGATGAAATGCGGCACGCTTGCAACCTCCGATCAGATGCGAATACCAGCGAAAACCTGCAGGCAAAACCCCTTCCGGCCGTTGCGCCGGACGGCATGCAGGCATGCTTGGCTAACAGTTACTTAATACGTTAACATTCTTTTCATCTCAAGCGTAGCTTCAGCCAGTGGAAACCCGCGCCATGACCCAGACACAGCATTCCCCCGCCCCGGACAACGACATCGTCGCCAAGAACCTGCAGAAGGTACGCACGCTGCTGGAGCGCTTCGGCGCCGACGGCCTGTCGCACATCATCGACGGCAAGCATGTCGCGGCCTGCGGCAAAGCGACCTTCACTACCGAGTCGCCCACCGACGGTTCGGTCATCACCACGGTGCCGCGCGGCACCGCGGAGGACATCGACCGTGCCGCCAAGGCTGCGGCCGCGGCCTTCCCCGTGTGGCGTGATCTGTCCGGCGCCCGCCGCCGCGAACTGCTGCATGCAGTGGCTTCCCGGCTCGAAGCCCGCGCCGAGGAAATCGCCCTGCTGGAATCGTGGGATGCCGGCCAGCCGCTGAAATTCATGGAGAAGTCGGCGTTGCGCGGCGCGGCAAACTTCCGCTTCTTTGCCGATCGCGCTCCTGCCGCGCGCGACGGCCTGTCGCTGCCCACGCAGTCGCACTTGAATTACACGCTGCGCACGCCCATCGGCCCGGTCGGCGTCATCACGCCGTGGAACACGCCGTTCATGCTGTCCACCTGGAAGATCGCGCCGGCACTGGCGTCCGGTTGCACCGTGGTGCACAAGCCGGCCGAATGGAGCCCGGTCACCGCGCAGATCCTCGCTGAAACTGCACTCGAAGCCGGCCTGCCGCCGGGCGTGCTCAACGTGGTGCAAGGCCTGGGTGAGGAAGCCGGCAAGGCGTTGACCGAACATCCGGCGATCAAGGCCATTGCCTTCGTCGGCGAGTCGCAGACCGGTTCGGCCATCATGCGCCAGGGCTCGGCCACGCTGAAGCGCGTGCATTTCGAACTCGGCGGCAAGAACCCGGTGATCGTGTTCGAAGACGCCGACCTGGACCGCGCGTTGGATGCGGTCATCTTCATGATCTACAGCCTGAACGGCGAGCGCTGCACCTCTTCGAGCCGCCTGCTGATCCAGAAGTCCATCGCCGCGGAGTTCCAGGCCAAGCTGGCCGAGCGCGTCAAGAAGCTGAAGGTGGGCCACCCGCTCGATCCGTCCACCGAGATCGGTCCGCTGATCCATCCGCGGCACCGCTCCAAGGTGTTGTCGTACTTCGACATCGCCAAAACCGACGGCGCGCAGATCGCGGTCGGCGGCACCGCATTCGACGGCCCCGGCGGCGGCAATTACGTCGCGCCGACGCTGTTCACGGGCGCCAGCACCCGCATGCGCATCGCCCAGGAAGAAATCTTCGGGCCGGTGCTCACCGCCATCGCCTTCGAGACCGAGGCGGAGGCGCTGGCCATCGCCAACGACGTGCAGTACGGCCTGGCCGGCTATCTCTGGACGAACGACCTCGCCCGGGCGCTGCGCGTGTCGGAGCAGCTCGAAGCGGGTATGATCTGGGTGAACTCCGAGAACGTGCGCCATCTGCCGACCCCGTTCGGTGGCATGAAGCACAGCGGTATCGGCCGCGACGGCGGCGACTACTCCTTCGATTTCTACATGGAAACCAAGAACGTCGCGCTGGCACACGGCACACACGGCATTACCAAGCTCGGCGCGCGCTAAGGGCTTGTTCGAGTGAAGGGCGACCCTGGCGGGTCGCCCTTTTTTGTTCCGAGGCCATGCGACAACCTGACATGAATCCTTTCTCGATTGCGGTCATTCCCGGCGACGGTATCGGCCGCGAAGTCATCCCTGAAGGTATCCGCGTGCTCGAAGCCGCCGCTGCTCGCTTCGGCGTCACGCTGCGCTGGAAATACTTCGACTGGAGCTGCGAGACGTACAGCCGCACCGGAAAGATGATGCCGGAGGACGGGCTCGAGCAGCTGCGGGCACATCACGCCATCTATCTCGGCGCGGTTGGCTTCCCTGGCGTCCCGGACCACGTTTCGCTGTGGGGCCTGCTGCTGCCGATCCGGCGCGAGTTCGAGCAGTACGTGAACCTGCGGCCCTGCAAGCTGTTTGCGGGCGTGCAATCGCCGCTGGCCAATCCCGGCCCCATCGACATCCAGATCGTGCGCGAGAACACCGAGGGCGAATATTCCTCGCTCGGCGGACGCATGTTCGAAGGCACGCCGCAGGAATTCGTGATCCAGGAATCCATCTTCTCGCGTCGCGGCACGGATCGCGTGCTGCGCTATGCCTTCGACCTGGCGCAGCGCGGCTCGCGCAAGCACGTCACTTCGGCCACGAAGTCCAACGGCCTGCTGCACTCGATGCCGTTCTGGGACGAACGCTTCGCCAGCATTGCAGCGGACTATCCGAACGTCACCTCGGACCAGTACCACATCGACATCCTGACGGCCCATTTCGTGCGCGATCCGGCGCGCTTCGACGTGGTCGTCGCCAGCAACCTGTTCGGCGACATCCTGTCCGATCTCGGCGCCGGCGTGACCGGCAGCATCGGCCTGGCCGCCTCGGCCAACATCAACCCGGAAAGAACCCATCCCTCCATGTTCGAACCGGTGCACGGCTCGGCGCCCGACATCGCCGGCCGCAACATCGCCAATCCGCTCGCCGCCATCCTGTCCGGCGCGATGATGCTCCGGCACTTGGGCTGCGTCGGCGCCGCCGCAGCGGTCGAGAAGGCGGTGGAGAAGGTGCTGGCGGCAGGGGAAGTGCGTACGCCGGATCTGGGCGGCAAAGCGAGCTGCAGCGACGTAGGCGAAGCGGTGCTGCGGGCGCTTTGAGCGATACGCGCCGACAGAACAGTCGGCGCAACTCCAAACCAGCGGGTCGCGGGCTCCAGCACGCAGAAGAACGGCTCCACCCCCTGCTGTCCCTGCGCAAGCGCAATCCCATCCGTTTGCATCAAAAAAGCGGCCCCGGGGTGCTTCTCGTCCTGAGAAGACCCCGGAGCCGGATCGAGAGGGATGCTCTCGATCGCTCCGATCAGTAGCGATACACCGCAGTGAGGCCGTACGTACGCGGCAGCAGCGTCGTAGCAGTCACCACCGACGTCGGATAGCTGTTGAAGCCCACGGTGGCCCGGCTCTTGAAGAACACCTGCTTGTTGGTCACGTTGTTGCTGAAGATCGAAAGATCCCAGTTGCCAACATTGACACCCAGCCTGACGTTCCCTGTGCCATATCCCGGCGTTTCGAAGAGTCTGCGCGAATCGGTGATGAAACTTGCCGTTCCTTCTTCGTTCAGGAGAGTCGGGCTGCGGTTGTAGTTGTAGTCCGCGCGGAAGTACGCATCCAGGTCAGACACATTGAACGTGTACTGCAGGTTTGCATTGAGCCGTCCACCATCGCCCAGCAACTGACCGTCCTTGACCTGGATGGCGCCCAGCGGATTGGTGTCGCTCGGGGTGGCTCTGATGGTCTGCGTCGATTCCAGCTTGTGATAACCCACGTTCATGCCGAGGGTCAGCTCCGGAATCGGCAGGTACTGCAGCGCCAGCTCGAAGCCGCGACCGCGTGCGCTGCCGATATTGGTCGTATAGGACAATGTGCAGCGCGTCAGCGCCTGGTTGGAAATCATGTCGGACCAGTCGTACTCGAAAACCGCCGCATCGACGATCAGACGACGATCGAGCATCTGCAGCTTGGTACCCAGCTCATAGCTCCACAGCTTGTCGGGGTCGTAGCTTCCCGGCACAGCGGTCAAGCCCAAGGCAGCCAGGTCCGGACCGCAGGCTGGGTTGTTGATCGGCGCGTTGACGCCGCCGTTGCGGAAGCCCTTGGTCGCGCTGGCGTACGTCAGCGTGTTATCGGTCTTGTACGACAGCATGTACTTCGGAATCACGACCGACGCCGAGGCCGATCCATGCTCGGGATGACCGCTCGGACCCGGCCAGTCGCCACCGGCAATCGGGCCGCCTTCGGAGTTGACCCAGTCGGTGTCGAACTTCGAATAGCGCAGACCGAGGGTCGCAATCAGGCCGCCGACGACTCTGAAGTCAGCCTGCCCGAAGACGGCCTTCTGCTTCTCGGTGAGCGAGGTGGTGTTCTTGAACGAATAGATGCCGTCCGCCAGCGGAACGCCGAAGATCATCTCCAGCG
>DATMEZ010000162.1:0-3266 GCA_035556415.1 Povalibacter sp. | reverse complement strand
GGTGGAGCTGCCGGAAGGCGTCGAGATGGTGATGCCTGGCGATAACATCAAGATGGTAGTGGAGCTGATCGCGCCGATCGCGATGGAAGACGGTCTGCGCTTCGCGATCCGCGAAGGCGGCAAGACCGTCGGCGCCGGCGTCGTCTCCAAGATCCTGAAGTAAACCACCATGGCCACCAATCAAAACATTCGCATTCGTCTGAAGGCGTTCGATCACAGGCTGATCGACAATTCCGCGCGCGAGATCGTGGAAACGGCCAAGCGCACCGGCGCCACGGTGCGTGGCCCGGTGCCGCTGCCGACCAAGATGGAGCGTTTCACCATTCTGGCTGCCCCGCACGGCGACAAGGATGCGCGCGATCAGTACGAGATCCGCACGCACAAGCGCCTGATGGACATCCTGAACCCCACGGACAAGACCGTGGACGCGCTGATGAAGCTGGAGCTGCCGGCAGGCGTGGACGTTCAGATCAAGCTGAACTGATGGCAGGCGGGCCGATTCGGCCCGGATCGCCATCATCCCCCGCGCAGGCGGGGCTCCCATTCCCGTCTAGGCGGGAATGACGGGAAAAGCGCGGCGGAACCTCGGTTCCGCCGCTTTCGTCAGGGATGCAGCGTCGGTCGAATCACCTCGATCGACAAAGACTTGCAAAGCGGGCCGACCTGACTATAATCGCGCCTCCTTTGCGCCGAGGCCTGGCCCTGACGGGGTACCGCTCGAGCGGCCTGAACGGCAAATCAGCCGGTTCTCGCCTCTCTGTCGGACCCGATAACGCCTCCAGTGCCTGATTTTGCAGGCGCAAGCCGGTTGACGATTCCAGCGCTCGAGCGCGGACCCGTTCGCCGTCGCCCGCGACGATTTGTATTGCCGCGCCAGCCAATCGCAGCTGGCGCGACGAAGAGGAAGAAGAGGACATTACGATGAGCGCTACCAAGACCGTGGGTCTGGTCGGTCGCAAAGCTGGTATGACGCGCGTCTTTACCGAGGCGGGCGAAGCTGTACCGGTGACTGTGATCGAGGCACTGCCGAACCGCATCACGCAGGTTCGGACCGCTGAAACCGACGGCTATCGCGCCGTGCAGGTCGCTTTCGGAAGCCGCAAGGCCTCCCATCTGAGCAAGCCGCAGGCCGGTCACTACGCCAAGGTCAAGGTGGCGCCGGGCCAGTCCCTGGTCGAGTTCCGGCTCTCCGGTGAAGAAGGCAAGGACCTGGTCGCCGGTACCGAGGTCAAGGTCGATCGCTTCAGCGTCGGCCAGATCGTCGACGTCACCGGCACCACCATCGGCAAGGGCTTTGCCGGCACCATGAAGCGTCACAACTTCGGCGGTCTGCCGGCCACGCACGGCGTGTCCGTGTCGCACCGTTCGCCCGGCTCCATCGGTCAGCGTCAGACACCAGGTCGCGTGTTTCGCGGCAAGCGCATGTCGGGCCACATGGGTGTCGTGCGCCGCACGATCGAGAATCTCGAAGTCGTGCGCGTCGACGTGGAACGCAACCTGCTCCTGATCCGCGGTGCCGTTCCCGGCGCCCCGGGCGGCCAGGTGATCGTGCGTCCGTCGGTCAAGACTGCCGCCCAGGCAGCTCGCAAGACCAAGGCCCCGGTCAAAGCCCCGGCCAAGAAGTAAGCCCTCTTACAGACAGTACCGCCATGAAATTGAAGCTGGTAGGCAAGGGCGCGCAGTCGCAGGACGTTCAGGTCTCTGACGCAACGTTTGCGCGCGAATACAACGAGACGCTGGTGCACCAGGTCGTGACGGCTTACATGGCCGCCGGTCGTGCAGGCACCAAGCGGCAGAAGTCGCGCGCCGAAGTCAGAGGCGGCGGCAAGAAGCCGTGGAACCAGAAGGGTACGGGCCAGGCCCGTTCCGGCTCCATCCGCAGCCCGATCTGGGTCGGCGGCGGCAGGGCGTTTGCGGCGCGGCCTCGCGATTACTCGCAGAAGGTCAATCGCAAGATGTATCGCGCGGCGATCCAGGTGATGTTGTCCGAGCTGGCGCGCCAGGAGCGTCTGTCGGTCATCAACGCCCTGGAACTCGAGGCGCCGAAGACCAAGCTGCTGCTCTCGCAGCTCAAGGAGCTGGGGGTCGGCGAGGACGTGCTGGTGCTGGTCGAGGCTCATGACGAGAAGCTCGATCTGGCCTCGCGCAATCTGCCGTACATCAACGTGCTGCCGGTGAGCGCCATCGATCCGGTGAGCCTGGCGCGGCACAAGAACGTGGTAGCGACCGTTGGCGCGGTCCGTCTGCTCGAAGAGAGGCTCGCATGAGTCAGGAAAGATTGATGACCGTGCTGCTCGGGCCGCACGTGTCGGAAAAGGGCGCGCGCATTGCCGAAGGCGCGAACCAGTTCGTGTTCCGTGTGCGGCGCGATGCCAGCAAGCCGGAGATCAAGGCAGCGGTCGAGCTGATGTTCGAGGTGAAGGTCGACTACGTGAACGTGGTCAACGCCGCCGGCAAGCAGAAGCGTTTCGGCCAGCGTCTTGGCCAGCGCCAGGATTTCAAGAAGGCGTACGTGCGCCTGGCTCCGGGGCAGAGCATCGATCTGTCCGGCGCCGAAGCCTGATTTAAGGATCGGTCATCATGGCATTGATCAAATCAAAACCCACCTCCCCAGGTCGGCGTTTCCAGGTCTCGATCTCCCGTCAGCACCTGCACAAGGGCGCGCCGGAGTCGTCGCTGGTCGTCGCCAAGAATCGCACCGGCGCGCGCAACAACGCCGGCCGGCAGACGGTTCGTCACCAGGGCGGCGGTCACAAGCAGAAATACCGTCTGGTCGACTTCGTCCGTAACAAGGACGGCGTGCCGGGCAAGGTCGAGCGCATCGAATACGATCCGAACCGCACGGCGCATCTGGCGCTGGTGCTGTACGCGGATGGCGAGCGTCGTTACATCATCGCTCCCAAGGGCGTGGTGGCTGGCGACAGCGTGATTTCCGGTCCGGAAGCGCCGATCAAGCCGGGCAACACCCTGCAGCTGCGCAACATTCCGATCGGCACCACGATTCACTGTGTCGAGTTGAAGCCCGGCAAGGGCGCCCAGCTGGCGCGCAGCGCTGGTGGTTCGGCGCAGCTCGCGGCGCGCGAAGGCTCGTACGCGACCCTGCGTCTGCGCTCCACCGAGATGCGCAAGGTGCATGTCGATTGCCGCGCGACCATCGGTGAGGTGTCGAACGACGAGCACAGTCTGCGCAACTACGGCAAGGCCGGCGCGATTCGTTGGCGCGGCATTCGCCCGACGGTTCGTGGCGTGGTCATGAACCCGGTCGA
>DATMEZ010000161.1:0-14081 GCA_035556415.1 Povalibacter sp. | reverse complement strand
GAAGGGCCCGACGCTCAAGGGCGAGCGCATCGCCGAGGAATTCCAGGGACTGGTCGAAGAGTACGTCGCCAGGACCTACGCACCGAGATCATCGCCATGAGCCCGACCGACCATTCATTGACCGGAAAAAAGTGCCGTCCCTGCGAAGGCGGCGTTGCACCGCTGACGCGTTCCGAAGCGCAGACCTTGATGGAGCAGCTCGACCCGCAGTGGCGGCTGTCCGACGACGGCAAGAGCCTGCACCGCGAATGGAAGTTCAAGAACTTCTATCACACCATGAGCTTCGTCAATGCCTGCGCGCACGTTGCCAATGCCGAGGATCACCATCCCGACCTGGAAGTCGGCTACGGCTACTGCCGGATGAAATACAGCACGCACGCCATCGACGGACTGTCGGAGAACGATTTCATCTGCGCGGCGAAGGTAGACGCCCTGCCGCTGTAACAGCTGCCACGTACTGCGTCATTCCCGCGGAAGCGGGAATCCACGCGCGTAGGTGCCAGCCTGCGCGGGCATGACGAAATCGAGACCGGTACCGATTCGCCTGTGGCCGGCCAATCGTTCGTTACGTCGGTGTCTCACGCAACGGCGACTTCGACCGCAGCCGTGTCGATGATCGGCCCCACCGGATGCTGGAACTCGCGCTTGGCGAATTCGATGCGTCGTGCGGCGGGCGCGTTGAAATCGGCGCGCTGCTCGCAGATGTGCAAACGCCGCAACAGACCCTGGCGGTTGGCAATCTGGATCGCCAGGCCCGGTCGCGCATTCAGCTCCAGCACCAGCGGTCCCAGATCACGGTCGAGCACGATGTCCACGCCGATGTAACCCAGACCGGTGAGCTCGTAGCAGCGCGCCGAGATGTCGAGAATGGTGTTCCAGTCATTGATCTGCAGGCCGGCGATGTTGTGGGTCGTATCCGGATGCTGCGTGACCACCTGCGTGCCGATGACGCCGTCCAGGGTGACGCCGCTGGCCAGATCGATGCCCGCACCGACCGCGCCCTGGTGCAGGTTCGCCTTGCCATTGGAGGAGCGCGTCGGCAGCCGCACCATCGCCATGATCGGGTAGCCACGGAACACGATGACCCGCACGTCGGGCACGCCCTGGAAGCTGATGCGCTCGAACAGCGCCGAGAAGCGCACCATGTACTCGACGATGACCACGTCGGGCACGCCGCCCAAGCTGAACTGGCCGTTGATGGCGTTGGACAGATGGTGCGACAGGAACTCTTCGTCGAGCAGTGCGCCGCTGATGGTGCGATAGCGGCCGGCGCTGCGCCCGGAAATGACCACGATGCCGTCGCCGGCACTGCCGTGCGCGGGCTTGAGCGCAAACTCGGGATGATCCTTGACGATCTCCGGCAGGCGCCGGATGTCCCGCTGCGTTTCCATGACGCCGTACAGCTCGGGCACCGCGATGTCGGCCTGCAGTGCCAGGCGCTTGGTCCTGAGCTTGTCGTCGACCAGCGGATACAGATGCCGCGGATTGAACTTGAGGATGTAATCGCCGTTGCGCTTGTTGAGCCCGAGTACGCCTTCGGCCGCCAGGCCCCGATAACGGCGCAGCACGCTCACGCCTGCCCTTCTCGCGGCATCAGGGCCTTGAAGCGCCGCAGCTCCAGCAAGCGATAACCGGTGTAGCGGCCGACCAGCAGCGTCGCGGCGATCACCAGGAACAGCAGTTCCGGGAACACGAAAATGATGTGCTCGAGCCAGGCGATCTCCATCACCAGGTAGGCGATGGCGGCGACGATCAGGCTGCCCACGCCTTCCTGGATCGCCTCGGCGGCGCCGCGCTCCTCCCACACGATGGACATGCGCTCGATGGTCATGGAGATGATCACCATCGGGAACAGCGCGATAGACAGGCCCGGCTGCAGGCCGAGCCGATGACTGAACACGCTGATGCCAGCCATCAGCAGCACCACCACGGTGAGCACGCAGGTCAGGCGCGGCACCAGCAGCAGCCGTAGCTTCTCCAGGTAGAAACGGATCAGCAGGCCGAGCGAGACGATCACGGCGAACAGCGTCACGCCCCACAGCAGCCGGGTCTCGCGGAACGCCAGCGCCACCAGCACCGGCATGAAGGTGCCGAAGGTCTTGATGCCGACGAAGTTGCGCAGAATCATGATGGCCAGCGCGCCGATCGGAATCATCAGCAGCACGCTGTACACGGCCTGGGTGGCGATGGGCAGCGAGAACAGCGAGAACTCCGCCGAGTGCGAGCCGCGCTGCTCGGCGCGACGCTCGGCGATCAGGAGCGAATCCAGCAAGCTCTGCTGCACGGCGAGCGTCACCCCCAGGGCCGAGCCGCCCTCGATCTCCGCCAGCTTCTCATCGCCGCGCCACCAGATCAGGAAATCCTGCGGCAGTCCTTGCTGCAGGGTGACCGGATTGAAATAGAGCCACTCCACGCCATCGTGTACTTCCAGCAGCACCTCCGGCTGCACCGCTCCAGCCCGGTCGCGCAGCACCACGCCGTGGGCCATGCGGGCCGGGATCTGTGCGCCGGCAAGAAAGATCGTCGCCAGGTGAGCGCGGTCCGCCGGTGTATCGGTCCGGTTGAGGAACAGCCGGATGTACGGGTCGGTCTCGCCCTGGCTGATGCGCCGGAGCAGCTCGGTGGTGAAGCTCGCGACATCCGCCGACTGGCGCCGCACGTCGGCAATCAATCCTTCCAGCGCGATCTTCGACGGCTCGTCCAGCTCCGGGAACTCCGGGAACGGTGGCGTCGTATCTTCGACCTGGCGTTGCGGGTCCTTGTATACGAGTGCGCGGTAGTAGACGGTCTGCGGTCCGGTGGCTTCACGCACCGCCCATACTGCTTCGCGTCCCGCCAGTGCGCTGCGCGTGGTCAGCCCAAAACCGCGCGAGACGAAGTTCTCGTCCATCAACGAGTAACCGGGCGTCAGGCCGGGAATGCGCAGCGTGGCTTTCATGGCAGCCGGCCCTGGCGTGAAGGAAACCGCCGCCTCGATCGTCCAGATCTGGGTCTGCTCCTGCGGCGCCACCGGAAAGCCCAGCACATGGGCTTTGTAGTAGAACAAGGCCAGGGACAGCACCGTCAGGACCACCGACAGCGAATAGATGTGACGATTATTCATTCAGTCGTCGTAGCGGCCGCGAGGGTACGCGGGCAAGTCGTGCTCTCGTTGCTGCTGCGGTTGGGGGCGGTGACGGGGACGGAAGACTAACGGGTTTGCGCGTCGGCCTCAAACGCACCGGGCGCGCCGATGGACGGAATTTGCACGGGGACTTCCCCCGATGCAGCCACTTGAATCGCCGTGAGCGCGGCCCGGCGGAGGCGATGGATCAGCTCAGCAGCAGGCGCGAATCGCCAGGCGGGATATTTACCAGAAGATCGACCGGGGTCATGGCGAAGCGGGCGGCAGCGGCAATCCCGCTGCGATCGTTGTCCGTCTGCAGGCTCCAATGGGCATGTTCCACCAGCAAAGCCAGCTGCCAGGCGCGTCCGATCGTCATCGCGACACGCCGCGCACCGGCTTGCAGCAACGTCGCTTCATCGGTTTGCGTCAGCCACTGCCGCACATGCGCAAGCGCGGCGGCGGCCGTCCCGTTCAACTCGAGCAGAGTTGTATCGTTGATAGCGGCGGCGCTGGTCTCGATCCAGCCGGCAAGCGCGGCAAGACCTGCACCCGCCTCCCCCCGCAGCAGCGCATCGAGCGCCAGCACGTTGGTCGTGCCCTCCCAGATCGGCAACACCTGCGTATCGCGCAGCAGAACCGGCAGGCCGGTGTCTTCGATATAGCCTGCCCCGCCGAACGCCTCGATCGCCTCGCTCACCACCGCGACCGCCTGCTTGGCGGTCACCAGCTTGGCGATGGGAGTCAGCAGGCGCAGCAGAGCACGCTGCGCATCGTCGAGCTCGCCGGCTTCCTGTCGCCCGAGCAGCTCGACCAATTCGAACGCCAGCAGGAATGCGGCCCGCGTTTGCGCTTCGAGACCGGCCAGCGTGTCGACGTGCAATGGCAGCTCGCCGAGCGCAGCGCCAAACGCCTGCCGCTCATAGGCATAGGAACGGGCCAGCGCCAGGGCACGACGCATGAACGCCACCGAAGTGACGCTGTTCCACGTTCGAGTAATGACCAGCATCGGCTCGATGTTGCGGGTGCCGTTGCGCGGCTCGCCGATGAGCTCGGCGGGCGTACCGTCCAGCAACAGCTCTGCCGTGGGCACCTTGCGGGTTCCCAGCTTGTCCTTGAGCCGCTCGATGCGGATGTTGTTCGGCCGGCCCGCCGTATCGTGGGTCTCCACGTAGAACATGGCGAGCCCGGATCCCCCCGGGCCGTTGTCTTCGGGACGCGCCAAGGTCAGCGCCATCTGCGAGGTGATCGCCGAGGTGAACCATTTCTTGCCGAACAGGCGCCAGACGCCATTGGCGTCACACTGCGCGCGCGTCAATGAAGCACCGACGTCGGAACCGCCGATGGCTTCCGTCATCCACTGGCCGCTGGTCCAGGCCTGCGCCGGATCGCGGCTGGTCAGATGCGCCACCGCCCGATCGCGCAACTGTGGATGCGCAGCGACCGTGAGCGTCCGCGCCGCCCCGTCGGTCATGGCCAGCGGACAGGTGTACAGATCCGACGAAGGATGGAATAGGTACGCCAGCGCAAACTGGTGGACGCGCGACCAGCGGCCGTGAAGACGTTCGTAGGCAATGGCGATCAGGCCGCTGCGGGCCGCGACGGGCGCGACCTTCTGCCACAGCGGCGTGAGCTCGATGCGATCGATGCGATTGCCCCAGGGATCCCATTGCACCAGGCGCGGCTCGTTCAGGCGATCCTGCAACTGCAGCCGGTACAACTCGCCGCCGGCCAGCTCACCCATCGCCGCCAGTTCCGGCTCTATCTCGCCAAGCACCTGCGCCGGCAGCTTGCGTCGCAGCCAGCTTCGCAGAAAGGGATCGTCACGATATTGATTGCCGAGCTGCGGCGGCGCCTGCACGAAGAGATCGAAACCGCGCGGGGCGCTCATCGAACTTCGGCCAGTCCGCCCGCCACGCCGTGTGGCGAGAGCAGCACCTGCCACAGCTGGATGCGCCGGGCACGGAACGCCGCAGCCGAGGAAAGCAGCCAGAACTCCCACATGCGACGGAAGCGCTCGCCGTACTTCGCAGCGAGCTCCGGCCAGGCGTCGCGGAAGCGCTCATGCCAGGTCAGCAGCGTACGGTCGTAATACGGGCCGAAGGAATGCCAGTCCTCGACGATGAACAGCTTCTCGCTGGCCGCGGCGATCTGCGCGATCGAGGGCAGCATGGAGTTCGGAAAAATGTAGCGCTCGACCCAGGGATCGTTCGCTTCCTGCGAAGTGTTGCTGCCGATGCTGTGCAGCAGGAACAGGCCCTGCGGATCCAGCAGCCGGCGCGCCGTTTCGAAGTAGGTGCGGTAGTTGCGGAAACCGACGTGCTCGAACATGCCCAGCGAATAGATGCGATCGAAGCGGCCGCTGAGGCTGCGATAGTCCTGCAGCAGGATCTTCACCGGCAGGCCTTTGTTCCTCTTGGTCGCGGCCTCCGCCTGGTTGCGTGACACGGTCACGCCGGTGACGCGCACGCCGTAACGTTCGACCGCATACTGTGCCGCCCCACCCCAGCCGCAGCCGATGTCGAGCACGTTCATGCCCGGCTCCAGACGCAGCTTGCGGAAGACCAGGTCGAGCTTGGCTTGCTGCGCCTGATCCAGCGTCTGCGCATCTTTCCAGTAGGCGCAGCTGTAGATCATGCGCTGGTCGAGCATGCGCTGGTACAGATCGTCGCCGATGTCGTAATGCTTCTGGCCGACCTTGAAGGAGCGGCCCGGCGTCTGCGGATTGAAAATGATGGCTGTGAGTGCGGCCCATGCCTGCCGGAAGGTGGGCAGGTGACGCTCGGCCTGGGCGCGGAAGACGCGGAACAGCATCTCGTCCAGCCGCTCGCAGTCCCACTGCCCGTCCATGTAGGCCTCGCCTACGCCGAGCGAGCCCTGCGCCAGCACGCGCTGGTAGAAACTGGCGTCACGAACCTGGATGTCCCAGGGATGCCCGCCGTCGAGCGCAATGTCGGTTCCGCTCAGCAGCGATTCAACGTAGGCACGGTAGCGGGTCATGAGCAACCTGCAACTGGCGAGAGTCCAATCTCGTACAGGTCAAAGGCTTGCGCCAGTTGCAAATGATGTCAAGTCGGCGCGGGCAACCCGGATGATCGAGGGAATTTCCGTCCTCGCCCGTCGTCTCGCAGTCTGTCGCTGGTGCGGCTGGCTAACGCGCCTGCCGCACCAACTGCGGCGTGTCGCCGGCCGTGCCCATGGCGCGCCCCATCAGGAATCGCTTGGCGAACGCAGAGCGATCCACGGTGGAAAGTCCGAAGCGTCGTGCCCAGGTCAACAGCGGGCTGGCATTGCTGAAGAGCCGGTTCAAACCGTCGATCAGGCCAAGCGCCAGGGCGTTCTCGCTCTTGCGCCAGCGTTCGTAGCACCGCAGCACCCGCAGCTCCGCAAGTGAATCCGCGGTGCCGCCGGCTGCCAACTCGGCCGACAACGTTTCGACCAGCGCCGCGCAATCGAGGAAGCCCAGGTTCACGCCCTGCCCGGCCAGCGGATGCACCGCATGCGCCGCGTCCCCGACGAGCACGAAGCGCGGCTTGCAGTACGCTCGCGCGTGAATGAGACGCAAAGGGAACTGGCCACGCGGTCCGCTGGCGGTGATCTTGCCGAGCGCACCGCCCAGCGCTTGTTCCAGTTCCGTCGCCAATGTCTCCGGCGGACATCCGACCAGGTGCTGGGCGTGTTCCGGGGTGGTGCTCCACACGATGGAGCTGCGACCATCGGCCAGCGGCAGGAAGGCAATCGGACCCTGCGACAGGAAGCGCTGCCAGGCCGTGCGCTGGTGTGGATGTTCCGTGCCGACGTGGGTGACGAAGGCGCGCTGGTCGTAGCTCCAGCCGCGCGTTTCGATACCGGCAAGTTTGCGGCTGGCGGAGTCCGCACCGTCCGCTCCGACTATCAGTGCGGCGGTGATTCGACGACCATCAACGAGCGTCGCGGCGGCACATTCCGTATCGAGCTCCAGCTGCGCAAGCTCAGCCCGCAACACCGTCACGCGATTGCGCAACGCCGCCGATTCATAGATGGCCCATTGCAGGCGCCGGTTCTCGACGATGTGCCCGAGATCCGGCTCGCTGGTGGCGCTGGCCGAAAAATGGATCGAGCCGGGCCCTTGCGGGCGTCCGGTCGCATCCCACACCACCATCTCGCTGTAGGCGGACAGATGCCGTGGCGGAATCTTCGACCAGGCGCCGACTGCATCCAGGATGCGCTCGGAGGCACGCGACACCGCAGACACTCGCAGGTCCACGTCGCGATCCGATGGCGGCAGCGCAGGTGGATTCGCTTCGAGCAACGCAATGCGCAATCCGCCCAGATGGCGGTCGTCGCCCAGCAGGGCCGCCAGGCAGGCGCCGACCATGCCGCCACCGATGACCAGAATGTCGAAATCGGTTTTCATCGCCGCCCCAGCTCCCCGCCCCGGGCCAGCCGCGGAATTCGGCCTGCCGCACCCAGCGACAGCTGCGACAACGCATCCTTGGCGGACGGAAACAGATCGAAGGCCAGCAGTCCCAGGTCGCGGGCCAGCTTGATCGGACCGAAAGGCTGGGTGAACAGTCGCACCAGCCCATCCGTGAAACCCACGATCCTGCCGCGATCCGCGGTACGCCATTCGCGATAGCGCTCCAGCAGCACGCCGTCGCCGGCATCGAATTCGGCGCCGTTCCCGCTCGCCGCCTGCGCATCCGCCAGAACTTCCGCAAGACTGGCTGCGTCGCGCAACCCCAGGTTGAAGCCTTGCCCCGCGATCGGATGCAGCGCCTGCGCTGCATTGCCGACGACGGCCAGCCGCGGCGCAATGTGCTCGTCCGAGCGTGTCAGCGCCAGCGGATAAAGCTGACGCTGACCGACACGCGTGAAGCGTCCGAGACGAAATCCGAAGGCATCCTGCAAGCGGGCGAGAAATTCTCCATCCGGCAGCTCCCCCATGGCCGACGCCAGCGCCGGCGCCATGGTCCAGATCAGCCCTACCCGCCCTTCGGTCATCGGCAGCAAGGCCAGCGGTCCGGCGGACGTGAAGCGCTCGTAAGCCACGTAATCGTGAAAGCGCTGCGTGAAAACGTTGGTGACGATGGCGTGCTGGTCGTAGTCCCAGTGGGTCGCACCAATCCCGGCTGCCTCGCGGACCGCCGAATGGGCACCGTCGGCGGCAATCGTCAGGCGAGCCTCGACGGTGACGGTGGCGTCACTGTCGAGCCGGCACAGCAACTCGCGGTGCTGGTCTTTCAGTTCGGCACTCACCACGCGCGCCGGCGCCAGGATCGTGACGGCGGCTTCTTCCAGCCGCTGCCAGAGCGCCGCACCCATCACACGATTGATGACGACGAACCCGAGCGCCTGCAGCTGTTGCTCCCTGGCATCGAGCCGTGCGAAGCCGAAGCGGCCCTGGTCGGAGATGTGGATGCGGCGAATCGCGGTGGCCTCGCGCTCGATCAGCGGCCAGACGCCGATGCCTTCGAAGATGCGCCGGCTGCCGTTGGACAGCGCCGTGGTGCGGTCATCGAAACTGGGCTGGGCGGCAGCGCCGAACGGCTGCGCCTCGATCAGCACCACCTTGAGATTCACGCGCGCCAGCGCCAACGCCAGGCTGGCGCCGACCAGACCTCCACCGACGATGGCGATATCGACCTTCATGGCTTTACGCCGCCTGCATCAGCCGTTCGATGGCGTCGGGCTCTTTCACCAGGGCCGCGGTCAGCACCTCGTTGCCCTCGCCGGTGACCACCACGTCGTCCTCGATGCGGATGCCGATGTTCCACCAGCGCTTGGCCACCCCGGGCAGGCCGGCCGGAATGTACAGGCCCGGCTCCACCGTCATGGCCATGCCGGGCTCCAGCACCCGCCACTGCTCACCCACTTTGTAGTCGCCGACGTCATGCACGTCCAGGCCCAGCCAGTGGCCGGTGCGATGCATGTAAAACTTGCGATAGGCGCCGTCGCGGATCAGCTGCGGCAGCTTGCCCTTGAGCAGGCCGAGCTTCACCAGTCCCTGGGTGATGACCTTGACCGCGGCAGCGTGCGGTTCGTTCCAGTGGTTGCCCGGCAGCGTCTTGGCGATCGCGGCGTACTGCGCTTCCAGTACCACTTCATACACGGCGCGCTGTTCCGGACTGAATCGTCCGCCGACGGGAAAGGTACGCGTGATGTCGGAGGCGTACAGCTCGTACTCGCAGCCGGCATCGATCAGCAACAGCTCACCGTCCCTCAGCTCATCGGCATTTTCGTGATAGTGCAGGATGCAGCCGTTGGCGCCGCCGCCGACGATGGGGTGATAGGAAATGTCGGCATTGCGACGGCGGAACTCGTGCAGCAGCTCGGCCATCACCTCGTATTCCATGCGCCCCGGGCGGGTGAACTGCATGGCGCGTTCATGGGCTGCGACTGCGATCCGCGCCGACTGCCGCATGGCATCGAGCTCGGGACGCGACTTGAACAGCCGCATGTCGTGCAGCAGGTGATCCAGCGCCACGAACTCCTGCGGCGGCTGGATGCCGGTGCGCGACTGCGCCTTCAATTCGTTCACCCAGCCGATGACGCGCTGGTCGAACTCCGGGTGCAGGCCCATGGTGTAGTAGACCCGCGAACAGTTCTCCATCAGACCGGGCAGAATGTCGTCGATGTCACTGATCGGAAACGCATCGTCGGCGCCGTAATCGCGCGTCGCACCGTCCGGTCCGGCCCGGCGGCCGTCCCAGGTTTCGCGCGTCGGATCCCGATCGCGCACGAACAGCACGTACTCGGCCTGCGCGCGGCCGGGAATCAGCACGGCAACCGCTTCGGGCTCGGCAAAACCGGTGAGATAGTAGAAATCGCTGTCGGGACGATAGTGGTAGAGAACGTCGCTGTTGCGCGTCTTCTCGGGCACCGCGGGCAGGATGACGATGCCGCCCTTGCCGACCATCCTCATGAGCTGGCGGCGGCGGCGGACGAACTCGGCTTTACGCATGAAACTTCCGGGGCCCTAGTGAATGTCGTCGAGGTCGGGGTCGGCGGGGCCGGCATCCAGGCCCTCGCCCTGACGCAGTCCGATCAGCTCGTCGTGAATGAGCTGCACGCCGGCACGCAGATACTCGACCACATCGCTGTAGGCCTGCTCCTGCTCTTCCCCGGCTTCTCCCACGTCCACCTCGGCGCGGCTGATGTTGGCGAGGTCGCGCAGGATCTCGTCGATGCTGGAGGGCAGCTCTTCCGCCTGGATCGCGCGCACCGAGCCGAATCCATATAAGAATCCCTGACACCATTGCGACAGCGCGGCAGTGCGCTGTTCCAGCGGCACTTCGTCGTCCGGCAGGAAGGGTTCGAATTCCATGGCATCGCCGCGCAGCGCAGCGACGGTATCGGCAAACAACAGACGCAGCGGCTGCACGGTCTCCTCGGCGAGCGTTTCCTCCTCGGAGGGCACGACTTCTTCCAGCCAGCGTTCCAGGGAGTAATCAGCGCTCATGCACAGCGCACCGCACAAGCAGCCATGCGCTTCGGCGGCCGGAACGGTCGAGCCGGCGCTTTGCAGAACTCGCGCAATCTCGGGAAATGTCACTTGCAACATCGCGGTTATGTTAGCACCGACCATTGCTGCACACGCCGCGTTTGCGCCAGCTGCGAGCGCATTCGCACCCTTGCATCGCGGGCGTCGCCGCCTGGTTTGACCGCACCCGGATGCCCCCGCATAATCCTGGCCGTGAGTGAAACCAGTCACAAATCTTCGGTCGGCCAGGAGCTCAAGCTCCTCGAGCAACGTCTCGACGAGTTCGTCACCGTGGTGACGCAGCTCAAGGAAGAGAATCGGGCGTTGCGCCAGCGGCTCGACAGCCTGATGACCGAACGCGCCACCCTGCTGCAGAAGAACGAGCAGGTGCGGGCGCGGGTCGAGGCGATGATTGGACGGCTCAAGGCAATGGAGCACGGCGCATGACCGATCGCACGGTCCGGGTCAGCGTCCGCATCCTGGAAAAGGAGTATCAGGTCGCCTGTCTGCCGGAGGAACGCTCGGAGTTGCTCGACTCGGCGGAGTTCCTCAATGCCAAGATGCGTGAGATCCGCGACAGCGGCAACGTCATCGGGCTGGACCGGATCGCGGTGCTGGCCGGGCTGAACCTCGCCAACGAGCTGCTCAAGATCCGCAGCCACGGCGGAGCCGGCAACGAGGTCGCCCCGCGGATCCGCCAGATGCGCGAGCAAGTCGAAGCGGCGCTCGCCAAGGGTCAGCAGCTCGACCTGTAACGGAACTTATCCGGTCCTGACCGGATTCACTTGCGAAGGGCTTCGAGGCAAAGCTCTTTTGAAGGTTTCTATGGCGCTGCCTGCGGTGTTCGACATGTGTCGGGTTACCTCTCGACCCTAATGTTAATACCCTCGGGGCTCGGTCTCACGGCGGCATTGTGCAGGTCCGTCTCGAACGGAAAGCCTGAGTCGTCGTGGCTGCGTCCCACCTATTGCTCCGTGTCGAGAGCAATGGCTCATGACGGCACAGGCGGGTGGCGCCGCCCTCTCCCACGGTTCATGCCGGTCCACGCGAGACCGGCATGAATCACCTTGGCGACCGCGCTCCCGGCACGCCGATCGTTCCGGAAGTCATGTCGATCGATCGCAACGAATTGCGCCGACAGATGCGGGCGCAACGCCGCGCCCTGACATCATCGCAACGGTCTGAAGTCGGCATCGGCATCGCCAGAGTGATCTCGCGGTTGCAGCTGTTGCGGCCGGGACGACGCATCGGTGCTTACCTCGCTCATGCGGGTGAAGCCGACCTCGCAGCTACCCTCACGCTGGCGCAACGCCGCCATTGCCGGATCTACCTGCCCGCGATCACGCATCGACGCAGCAACCGGATGGAGTTCGTCCGCTTCGAGCCGCATTCCCAACTGCGTCGCAATCTCTTTGGCATCGCTGAACCCGATGTGCGCCGCGCGCGCCGCATCGCCGCCCGCGAGCTCGATCTGATCCTGGTACCGCTGGTCGCAGTCGACCCTTGGGGCACACGGCTCGGCAACGGCGCGGGTTTCTATGATCGTCGCCTGCATCACCTGCGGGCGGACCGTCATTGGCGGCGACCGCGCCTGATCGGCATCGCCTACGAGTTCCAGCGTGTCACCCGACTCACCCCGCAACCATGGGACGTACCCCTGGATGCGGTAATTACCGATCGCGGCTGCTACCCGGCGCTGCGTCACGAACCCACCCAAAGGTCCTCATGAACTACTGGCTGATGAAATCCGAACCCTCGACGTTCGGCATCGACGATCTGGCGAAGGCGAAGAACCGCACCACCGGCTGGGACGGGGTACGCAATTTCCAGGCGCGCAACTACCTGCGCGACGACATGAAGAAGGGCGACCTCGCCTTCTTCTATCACTCCAGCTGCGCGGTGCCGGGCATCGTCGGCATCGTAAAGGTGGTGCGCGCGGGTTACCCGGATCAAACCGCCTTCGATGCGTCGGACGATCACTACGACGCCGACAGCCGCCCCGACGCCCCGCGCTGGTATTCGGTGGACGTCGCACTTACGAAGAAGTTCGACCGCATCGTCACGCTCGATGAGTTGCGCGCACATGCGAACGGCAAGCTGAAGGACATGATCGTGTTGAAGCGCGGCAATCGGCTGTCGATCACGCCGGTGACGAAGACACAGTTCGAGTTCATCGCACGCTTGAGTGAGCAGCGCGTGTGAACCCCGACAACAATTTCGCATACACCTCTTGCTTGCCATTTTCAATTTATGTATATACTGCGCCCGGACTAACTCGACATGGAGATTAATGACTATGGCAACTAAAGCTAAGAAATCAGCAAAGAAGAAAGGCGCCAAGAAGAAGGCCGCCAAGAAGAAGTAAGTTCTCTTCTTGTTGATGTTGATGAAGACTGTGCCCGCGTAAGCGGGCACAGTCGTTTCCGGCGCTGGAAAAACCGGTATTTCATGCGCCCTCGTTCACCGGAGAATCCATCATGAGTGCTGACCGAAAGAAGCAGACCGCGGCCCAAGCCGCCCTCGCCTACGTCGAGGAAGACACCGTCATCGGCATCGGCACCGGCTCCACCGTCAACCATTTCATCGATGCATTGGCTGCGCGGAAGTTGCGCATTCGCGGTGCGGTATCGAGCTCCGAGGCCTCCACGGCGCGGTTGCAGCGGCACGGCATCGAGGTATTCGACCTGAACGCCGCCGGCGATCTCGACCTGTACGTGGACGGTGCCGACGAGTCGGATCGGCAGCTGCGCCTGATCAAAGGCGGCGGCGCCGCACTGACGCGCGAGAAGATCGTCGCCGCCGCCTCCCGCCGTTTCATCTGCATCGCGGACGAGTCGAAGCTGGTCGAGGTGCTGGGCAAGTTCCCTCTGCCGGTCGAAGTGATCCCGATGGCACGCTCATATGTCGCCCGGCAGCTGCAGAAGCTCGGTGGCGTACCGGTGTGGCGCGAGAACGTCATCACCGACAACGGCAACCAGATCGTCGATGTGCATCACCTGCGGATCGCCGACCCGGTGGCGATGGAGGATGCGATCAACGCGATCGCCGGCGTGGTGACGGTCGGCCTGTTCGCCCGCCGGCCGGCGGATGTGCTGATACTGGGCACCGATTCGGGAACCCGGATCCTGCCCTGAGCGACCGACTCGACGGCAGGAACCGGCGGTCGACTGGGTATTCGTCATTGCCGCGCAGGCGGCAATCCAGTCGGCTGGATGCCCGCCCCTTCGCGGACATGTCGAGCAGGGGTCACTACGACGGGCGTCTCTCGCCGCAGTCGTTTACTGCTCCATCTTTCGCACGGCACGAAGTTCGCTGACCAATCCCGGGCCGCGATAGATGAGCGCGGTGTAGATCTGCACCAGATCCACACCCGCCTCGAATGCATTGCGAGCATCAGCCGCACTGCCAATGCCGCCCACCCCGACGACGGTCAATCGATCCGCTACGACCGAGCGCAAGGTACGGATCGCCTGCAAGGCGAACGGCCGCAACGGCTCGCCGCTCAACCCTCCCTCC
>DATMEZ010000160.1:0-3180 GCA_035556415.1 Povalibacter sp. | reverse complement strand
AACGCCAAGTGCATCGCGCAGATCGACATCGATGCCTCCGAGATCAACAAGGTCAAGCCGGTGCAGTGGCATCACGTCGGCCAGCTGCCCGAGGCGCTGCGCACGCTACGCAGCTACGGCCAGCGCAGCGGGTTCAAGCGCGACTGGTCGGAATGGCACGCGCACTGTGCGCAGCTGCGGCGGACGCACGCCATGAATTACGACCGTGCCAGCGAAAAGATCCAGCCGTACTACGTGATCGAGGAGATCAACAAGATCACGCGCGGTGAGGCCATCATCGCCACCGGCGTCGGCCAGCACCAGATGTGGGCCGCACAGTATTTCGATTTCGCCAACCCGCGCCAGTGGCTGACCTCCGGCAGCATGGGCACCATGGGCTTCGGCCTGCCCGCGGCCATCGGCGCGCAGCTGGCCAACCCGCAGCGGCTGGTGATCGACATCGACGGCGACGCCAGCATCCGCATGAACATCGGCGAGCTGGAGACGGCTACCACCTACGATCTGCCGGTGAAGATCGTGGTGCTGAACAACTGCGGCGACGGCATGGTCAAGCAATGGCAGAAGCTGTTCTTCAAGGGCCGCCTGTCCGCCAGCGACAAGTCGCTGCACAAGAAGGACTTCATCAAGGCGGCGCAGGCCGACGGCTTCGCCTACGCCGTGCGTCTGGAGCGCAAGCAGGACGTGTCGCGCGTGGTGCGGGAATTCGTGGAGTTCAAGGGGCCGGCGTTTCTCGAAGTCATGATCGATCCGGATGCCGGCGTCTATCCGATGGTTGGCCCAGGCCAGGCCTATGATGAGATGATCACCGGCGACCACATCGTCTCGCGCCACACCACCGAGATTCGCACGCCGGATGCCTCGGAGATGTTCTGAAAGAGTGTTCGCTTCATGAAATACCTGCACACCATGGTCCGTGTCGCCAACCTCGAGCAGTCGCTGCGTTTCTATTGCGACGCGCTCGGCTTGCAGGAGGTGCAGCGCAAGCAGAACGAGAAGGGCCGGTTCACCCTGGTGTTTCTGGCTGCGCCCGGCAACGAGGCCGCACAGGTCGAGCTGACCCACAACTGGGATCCCGAGAACTACACGATCGGCCGCGCCTTCGGCCATCTCGCCTACGAGGTCGACGATATCTACGCCGCCTGTCAGCGGCTGATGGACCACGGCGTGACGATCAACCGCCCGCCGCGCGACGGACACATGGCGTTCGTGCGCTCGCCGGACAAGATTTCCGTCGAGCTGCTGCAGAAAGGAGCAGCGCTGCCGCCGCAGGAGCCGTGGGCGTCGATGCCCAATACCGGCGAGTGGTAGTAAAGCGAAGGGGAAGAATCGACCGAGCACTGCTGCGCCAGTGCCGGCGCAGCAGGCTCGAATCAGGTCGAGGTCAGATGACGCCGAAGGCCAGCATCGACTGCGCCACGCGGCGGAACGCAACGATGTTGGCGCCGATCACGTAGTTGCGCGGGCTGCCGAACTCGGCGGCCGTCTCGAAGCAGTCACGATGGATGTTCTGCATGATCTCGTGCAGACGGCGCTCGGTGTGCTCGAACGTCCAGGTGTCGCGGCTCGCGTTCTGCTGCATTTCCAGCGCCGAGGTAGCAACGCCGCCGGCGTTGGCCGCCTTGCCCGGGCCGTATGCGATACCGGCATTGAGGAAGATGCGCACGCCGCCGGGCGTGGTGGGCATGTTCGCGCCTTCGCCGATGGCGACGCAGCCGTTGCGAATCAGCGTGCGTGCCGCGTTCTCGTCGAGTTCGTTCTGCGTGGCGCAGGGCAGGGCGACCTGACACGGAATGTCCCAGATGCGGCCGTTCTCGTGATATCGGGCGCCTGAGCGCTGGTCGACGTAATCGCGGATACGGCGGCGTTCCACTTCCTTCAGCTGCTTGAGCAGCTCCAGGTCGATGCCGCGCTCGTCGTGGATGACGCCGTTGGAATCGGAGCAGGCCACCACCTTGGCGCCCAGCGACTGCAGCTTCTCGATGGCGTAGATGGCGACGTTGCCGGAGCCGGACACGGTGCAGACCTTGCCTTCGAGCGCGTCGCCGCGCGCCTTCAGCATCTCGTCGACGAAGTAGACGGTGCCGTAGCCGGTGGCTTCACGCCGCACCAGCGCGCCGCCCCATTCCGGGCTCTTGCCGGTGAGCACGCCCGATTCGTAGCGGTTGGTGATGCGCTTGTACTGGCCAAACAGGTAACCGATCTCACGCGCGCCCACGCCGATGTCGCCGGCCGGCACGTCGGTGAATTCGCCTAGATAGTGGTACAGCGTGCTCATGAAGCTCTGGCAGAAGCGCATGATTTCGCTGTCGGACTTGCCCTTGGGGTCGAAGTCCGAGCCGCCCTTGGCGCCGCCGATGGGCAGGCCGGTGAGCGCGTTCTTGAAGATCTGCTCGAAGCCGAGGAACTTGATGATTCCCAGGTACACCGAAGGGTGGAAGCGCAGTCCGCCCTTGTACGGCCCCAGCGCGCTGTTGAAGCCGACGCGGAAGCCGCGGTTGATCTGGACCTCGCCCTGATCGTCCTGCCACGGCACGCGGAAGATGATCTGGCGCTCGGGCTCGCAGATGCGCTCGATGATCTTGTGCTCGGCGTATTCCGGATGTTTCTCCAGCACCGGCCCCAGGGTTTCGAGGACCTCGCGCAGGGCCTGGTGGAATTCGGTCTCGCCCGGATTGCGCTGGACGACCTGATTGTAGATGTGCTCGATTCGCTCGCTTGCCGTCGCCATGTTCTCGCGCCAATACAGATGCTGAAAAGAAAGGCGGCACAGCGGCCGCCGGCGTGGAGTGTAACGGCCGAAGCGGCCTTTGCACATCCGCGTGAGGGTCTCGATCGGACTCGGGGAAGATATGACAGCGCTGCGGAATCCCGCTGAAGCCTGTTTCGCAAGCCCCGTGGCGGCATGGCTGCTGTGCCATGACGCCATTTCCTTCGCAATACATAGGCCCCAGCGGCTGCCGTGGGCTTTTTCAGGACCAGGGCGAGGGGTTGTGCCTCGCCCTGCGCGCGACGCCCGCTCAGAAGATCTCGAATAGCCCTGCGGCGCCCATGCCGCCGCCGATGCACATGGTGACGACGCCATATTTCACGCCGCGGCGCTTGCCTTCGATGAGCAGATGTCCGGTCATGCGCGCGCCCGACATGCCGTACGGGTGCCCGATGGAGATCGCGCCGCCGGAA
>DATMEZ010000159.1:0-1819 GCA_035556415.1 Povalibacter sp. | reverse complement strand
GGCAACGCTGCACGCGTTCTAGAGCGTTTTGCGATCCGATAGAATCGGATCGGACGCTCTAGGTTTTTGATCTGTCGCATTTTCTCGCGACGAACCGGCATCCACTTCGTCGGAAAATGCTCTAGCGCGCCGCTGTGCAGCGCCGCTCTTTGCGTCAGAAGTTGCCGGTGAGGCCGATGACAGGGCCGTGCTGGATCACATCGAACTCGTACCGATGAATGCCGTTGCCCTGGTCGTAATCGACGGAGAGCGCCTTGTAGCCAAGGTAGGCGTCGAAATCGATGCCGGCGTGGGTTCCGAGATACGACGTGTAGGTGCCGAGCAGTTGCCAGGTGAACTGGCTGCCGACGCCGAAGCCGCCGAAATCACCGCGCAGCATGAGCTGCTGGCCGGGCGCGGGCGTATGGGTCAATCGCGCACCGATGAAGGGATCGAACCAGTCGACGCCACCGGACCGCGCCAAGGCTCTGCTGCCGGAGACGACCAGGCCGTCGATATTCATGGTGCCGGCGAGCGCGACGTCGACATCGAGCTTCTGGTGCCAGTAGCGCACGCCCGCGAGCAGATCGAGGGTCGTATCGGTTTCGGCGGCTGAGTTGCCCCACTTGTAGCGGTTGGTTTCGTACATGAAGCCCGCTTCGACGATCCAGAAGCGATAGTCGGCGGACAGCGCCGCGCCTACCGTTCCCGATACGCTCGGCGAGAAATTGCGGGACCTCACCAGTGAATCGGAATTGCTGATATCGCCGTAGATGACATCGGAGAACAGCGTGATCGCTCCCCGCCGTGCCTCCTGATAGCTCATCCAGGCAAAGTCGAGGTCTTCGAGGACTTGGGCCGGGTTCTGCTGCACATTGAAATGGCGGCCGCGGACCGCCGCGTCGCCGTCGCTCCAGGGCAACCAGGCATAGGGAGTGAACCGGAATTGCCATCCGGTGGGCCCCGGTTTTACCGGCGTTACCGTGGTCTGGAAGCCGTCAGCCTGTGCGGCACACGCAAGCAGAATCATTGCTCCAAAGGCCAGGGCCGACGAGCGCATTTCAACTGTCCTTCAACAGATTTCCCACAGGATCGCACAGTGTCTGATTCGCGCGCCTTTGGTGTTGCGGGATCGACACTTGGCGCGCAGCACTTGCGCGCTGCGGAACGCGTCAGCCGAAGACGTAGTCGATGATGTAGGTGCGGGCCTCAGGGCTGAGGCCCGGCGGCGGCTTCACGAACTTCGCGCGGTGGATGGCATTGACGGCTGCGTCATCCATCGCCCT
This sequence comes from Povalibacter sp., assembly GCA_035556415.1. Classification (GTDB taxonomy): domain Bacteria; phylum Pseudomonadota; class Gammaproteobacteria; order Steroidobacterales; family Steroidobacteraceae; genus Steroidobacter. Next base: position 554 of record DATMEZ010000159.1, on the reverse strand, counting down.
GTTGCCGCTCGACTGCAGCACGCGCACGTACAACAGATCGCCCTGCTGTGTGATCTGAAAGCTGACGAGCACACGTCCCCACAACGCGAATGGACCGGGCCGCGTCTTCATCAGCGCGTCGATGACGCTCTGGCTGAACTCGTCGGATTTGCCCCCGGCGCCCGTGCCGCGCACCTGCATGCCGCCACCGGAATACATCGCCTGCTGCTGCGGCCGTCGCCGTTGCGGCTTGCGGTCGTAGTGGACGCGCACCTGCTCTGAAAGATCCTCCGCGGCTGCATCGAGCAGCGCTTCGAGGGAAGGTAGCGACGGCTCGCCGGCTTCCTTGTGCTCGTCCTTCTCGGGCTCCTTGTCTTCCTGCTGGTCCGGTTCCTGCTCGGCGTTCTCATCCGGTTTTTCGGGCGGTTGCTCTGTCGGCTGTTCGGCCGGTTGAGGCTGCTCGACAGGCGGTTGCGGCAGGGCAGCGGTTTGCTGCGGCTGGGGCGGGGCTGGATTTGGCGGCTGGTTCGCGCCCTCGCGCCATTTCTCCGTCTTGGCATTGAAGTCGGGATCGG
>DATMEZ010000158.1:0-12261 GCA_035556415.1 Povalibacter sp. | reverse complement strand
AAGAGGTGCTGTCCTCGCCGAAGTACACCGAGCTGCTGCGCGATACGCCGCAGACCGTCACCGTAGTCACTCGCCAAGTCATGGATCAGCAGAGCCTGATCGGACTGCGCGACGTGCTCACGACCTTGCCGGGCATCACCTTCGGCGCCGGTGAAGGCGGCGGCGGCTATGGCGACAGCATCAACCTGCGTGGCTTCACCGCCAGCAGCGACATCACCACCGACGGCGTGCGCGACAGCGCGCAATACACCCGCAGCGACAACTTCAATCTCGAGTCGCTGGAACTGGTCAATGGCGCCAACTCGGTGTACTCCGGCGCCGGCTCGGTGGGCGGCACCATCAATCTGGTCACCAAAACCGCGCGTGAGGGCGACTTCAACCGCTTCGCGGCCGGTGTCGGCACCGACAGCTACGGCCGGTTTACCGGCGACATGAACAAGCAGCTAGGCGCGAACAGCGCGCTGCGCCTGAACGTGATGGCGCACCAGAACGATGTGCCAGGCCGGGATTACGAAGATGCCCGCCGCTGGGGCTTCGCCCCGTCCGTGGTTTTCGGGCTGGGCACCGACACGCGCTTCACATTGAGCTACCTGCACCAGAAGGACGACAACGTCCCCTCCTACGGCGTGCCGTATTTCAAGAACGCGTTCAACAATGGACCGCTCCCCGGCGCCGACAGCGAGAACTATTACGGTTACCACAACTTCGACAAGCAGGAGATCACCAACGACACGGTGACTGCGACCATCGATCACAACTTCAGCGACGGCTTCTCGCTGCGCAACCTGACGCGTTGGTCGCAGGTGGACCAGCTCACGCGTGTGACACCGCCGCAGGGCACCTGGTGTCTCGCCAGCGGCATCAACGTCTCCACCGGCGCGGCCTGCGCCACGCCCGGGCTCTTCCTGCAGGGCGGTCCGGCAGGCAACACTCGCGACACTCGCAACACCATCCTCTACAACCAGACCGACGCCACGCTCAACTTCAACACCGGCGTCATCGAGCACACACTGGTGGCGGGCGCAGCGCTGACCCACGAGACCTTCGATCTGACGACCGGCAATTCGCTGCGCAATCCGGACGGCACCACCGTGCCGTACGCACCGAAGAGCATCGCGAATCCGGACTCCTACTGGGACGGTCCAGTCAATTTCGTCCGCTCCGGCACCACCGACGGTGAATTGGACAATCGCGCGCTGTACCTGTTCGACACGCTGAAGTTCTCGCCGCAGTGGTGGCTGACGCTGGGCGCACGTTATGAGCACAACGAGGGCAGCACCAGCTCCGTCTCGTACGCAACTCCTGCAGCAGGCGGCGCCATCACGTACAACGCGCCGGCCGAGAACTCGAACGACCTGTTCTCCTATCGCGCCGGCGTGGTGTTCAAGCCGGTCGAAACGGGCACGGTCTATCTGTCCTTCGCCAACAGCAAGACGCCTTCCAAGGCATCCGTGAACGGCTCGTGCACCGCCACCCAGACGACCAACAACGCCGGCGACCTGCAGGGCAACGCCAACTGCAACGCCGACCCGGAGACGGCCGTCAACGTCGAGCTGGGCACCAAATGGGACCTGCTCGATGAGCGCCTGGCGCTGACCGCGGCGATCTTTCGCAACGACCGCCGCAACTACAAGGTGTCGGATCCCGGCAACCCCGACAATCCCACCGGCGAGCAGCAGCTCGACGGCGAGGCGCGGGTCGACGGCCTGACCCTCGGCGTGGCCGGCTCGATCACCTCGCAATGGGCGATCTTCGCCAACTACACCTATCTCGACAGCGAAGTGCTGCAGGGCGTCTCCGACTACGTCAAGGCCAGCACCGGCATCGACGCGCAGAAGGGCAATCCGCTGACCAACGTGCCGAAGCACTCGGCCAGCCTGTGGACCACCTACACGCTGGACCGCTGGAGCTTCGGTTATGGCGCGACCTACCAGGGCGCGTTCCACCTCAACAACAGCGGCGCCGTGCTGTATCAGACGCCGGACTACCTGATTCACCGTGCCATGGTGGGCTACACGTTCAACGAGCGTTTCGGCCTGCAGTTGAATGCCAACAATCTCACCGACAAGGAGTACTACGAGCGCGTGCGCAACAACGGCTGGGCTACGCCGGGCCAGGGCCGCAATTTCATCCTGACCGCGACCGGCAACTTCTGACGCCGGCCGCGCCGCCCGCAACGGCGGCGCACTGCGAGGGCCCCGTCCTGCCGGACGGGGCCCTTTCATCGCCCGGCGCCGTCATTTACAACCTCGCCGATTTTGGCCGACACTGCCTCATGATCATTGCCATCCCCAACGTCCTGACGCCGGCTCAAGTCGCCGAAGCGCGCCGCCAGCTCGACAGCGCACAGTGGATCGACGGCCGCGTCACTGCTGGCCATCAGTCCGCGCGCACCAAGGACAACTCGCAGTTGCCCGAAGATTCTCCGGTTGCGCGCCAGCTCGGTGAAATGGTCGTCGGCGCGCTCGAACGCAATCCGCTGTTCGTATCCGCCGCGCTGCCTCTCAGGATTTTCCCGCCGCTGTTCAATCGTTACGACAGCGGTCATTCGTTCGGTCTGCACGTGGACAACGCGGTTCGCCAGATCCGCGGTACGCCGCATCGCGTTCGTACGGATCTATCTGCAACGCTGTTTCTCTCGGCGCCCGAGGAATACGACGGCGGCGAGCTGGTGATAGAGGACACCTACGGACCGCAAACGGTGAAGCTGCCCGCCGGACACATGGTGCTCTACCCCGCCAGCAGCCTGCACAAGGTGCAGCCCATCGTGCGCGGCAGTCGCGTCGCCTCGTTCTTCTGGATTCAGAGCATGGTTCGCGGCGACGGCGATCGCACCGTGCTGTTCGACATGGACATGGCCATTCAGCGCCTGGCCCGCGACACGCCGGATCATCCCAGCGTGGTGCAGCTCACGGGCGTTTATCACAATCTGCTGCGGCGCTGGGCCGAGCTGTAACGGCCGAATCGAAGTAGTCGGCACGCACACGTTAACGTGCGCCCGTTGCTCCAGTCAGTGGGTGTTCATGCGCCAGGACCAGGCACCCCGCCCGGCTTCGACGATCAGGCTTGCGTGCGCAGCTCGCGATCCAGCTGCTCGAGCTGCGCCGGCGTGCCGACGTTGTACCAGCGGCCGTGGTAGAGCTCGCCACCGACGCGCCCCTTCCCTATCCATTCATGCATGAGCGGCGCCAGGGCGAACCGGCCCGGCTTGCAGCCATCGAAGAATTCCGGTCGAAACGCGCCGACGTTGGCGTAGGTGTGGCGTTCGCCCTGCTCGGTCAGGCGACTGCCGCGCAGTCCGAAATCGCCGCGCCGGTGGAAATCCGGATTGGGCACGACCACGAAATGCGCCACGTCGCCCGCTGCCAGCTGAGCTGCCGCCCGGATCAGTGGATAGTCGGTCCAGATATCGCCACTCACCACCAGAAACGGGTCCGGCCCCAGCAATGACAATGCATTGAAAATGCCGCCACCGGTTTCCAACGCGGCATCGCCCTCGTCGCTGTAGACGATGTTCACGCCGAAGCGCGCTCCATTGCCGAGCACCTCGCGTAGCTGTGCGCCCTTCCAGGCCAGGTTGATCACGATCTCGCGCACGCCGGCCACGGCCAGCGACTCGATGTGATACTGGATGAGCGGCTTGCCGCCGACCGTCAGCAATGGCTTGGGCATCGCATCCGTCAGCGGCCGCATGCGCTCGCCGCGACCTGCCGCCAGAATCATCGCCCGCGGAGGACTGCCCGGCTTCATGCCTGCGCGAGCGCTGCGGCGGAAGCCTGGTTCAACACCGGCATGACACGGCTATCGATCAGCTCTCGCAGGAACTGCAATTGCGGATACGCAGCAGCGACCACACGCACATAGTTCAGTGTCCGCGGAATGTCTTTCAGATAGCCTGGCTTGCCGTCCCGATGCCACAGGCGCGCGAAGATGCCGATGGCCTTGAGATGGCGCTGCACGCCCATCAGATCGAACCAGCGCAGGAACGTCGCCTGGTCACGCCCCGTATCGACACCGGCCGCCCGGGCCGTTTCGCGAAAGCGGTGCAGCCAGCCGTGCACCCGCTCGATGGGCCAGGCGACATAGCAGTCCCGCAGCAGCGAGACCAGATCGTAGGTGACCGGCCCGTACACGGCGTCCTGGAAATCCAGAATGCCCGGATTGGGGCCGAAACGCCCGCCGTCGGTCACCATCAGGTTACGCGAGTGATAGTCGCGATGAACGAACACGCGCGGCTGTGCCAGCGCCTCGCTCGTGAGCACGTCGAAAACCTGCTCCAGCGCCGCCAAATCTTCGGCCGTCAGCATCAGTTGCAAATGCCGGCCGCAGAACCATTCGGGAAACAGCGTCAGCTCACGTCGCAACAGCGCCTCGTCGTACGGCGGCAGGGTGGACGCATGCTGCTTGCCGTTGGCCTGGATCTGCACCAGGGCGCTCATGGCGTCGTGGTACAGCGGTTCGGCGTCGGCACCGGCGTCGATCTGCGTCAGGTAGGTGCGGCTGCCCAGATCCGAGTTGAGCAGGAAACCCTGCGGCAGATTGGTCTCGAGGACATGCGGCGCATTCACGCCCACGTCCACCAGCATGTTGGCGATGCGGATGTACGGCTCGATGTCTTCCTTCTCGGGCGGTGCATCCATGGCGATCCACGACTGATTGCCGCGCGTGACCCGGAAATAACGGCGAAAGCTCGCATCCGCCGAGGCCACGGCGATGGTGAAATCGCGGACGCCGAACAGGGTCGCGAGCCACTGCTCGAGCTGCTCCAGGCGCGGATCGGAGGGGTGACTTGCCGTGCTGGCGCTGCCCGAGATGAGTGACACGCGAATCCCGTTTGTAAAAAAGAATGCGAACCAAAGGGCCGGAAGCTGTCCGCGCACCGTAAATAGCCGGCCGCGGCAAACGATCGCTCATTATAATCGCAGCCAATGCCAGGCCCGCTCACCCCAACAGCAACAATCTCCGGTCGCGTTCGCGTGCTCACGGCGCTGTCGACCACGCTTGCCGTCGGCGTCGGCGGCTTTGCCGTCGCGGCGGACTGCCCCGAGCCTGCGGCCGCCACCGAACCGGCGCCAGCCAAGCCCGCTGTCGAGGATCCGGACATCCATCTGCAGATGGACACGTTCGAGGCGACCCGCGACGGGCAGTGGAATCTGAACGGCAATGTCAGCATTTCGCAGGGGCAGCGCCGGCTCACCACCTCGGATGCCACCTACGATCCGAAAACCCAGAATTTCTCCACCAAGAGCAGCGTCGAGTACTCGGATCCGCAGCTCAAGGTCCAGGGCCGCAGCGCAGACCTGGCGCCAGCGGGCGGTGCGACCTTCGAAGGTGCGCAATTCGAGCTGCCGACGCGCTCGGCCCGTGGCTCGGCGGGGCGGATCAGCGCGACGGCCGAGGGCAACCTGAGCCTCGACGACGTGCGCTACACCACCTGTCCGCTGGGCAACGACGACTGGATCTTCAAGGCCTCGGACATCGACATCAACCAGAGCTCGGGCATCGGCACCGGCCGCAACGTGCGACTCGACTTCAAGGGCATCCCGATTCTCTACACGCCCTTCATCTCGTTTCCGGCCGGCACGCAGCGCAAGACCGGCCTGCTGTTCCCGATCTTCGGTACCTCCTCGCGCAGCGGCACGCAGCTCGGAGTGCCCTGGTACTGGAATATCGCCCCGGAATACGACGCGACCTTCCTGCCGACGTGGTACTCGAAACGCGGTGCACGGCTGGACACGGAATTCCGCTACCTGTCGCCGATCGGGCGCGGCACGTTCAGTGCGGACTATCTGCCGGACGACAAGGAATTCGGCGACTCGCGCACCTTCGTGCATTTCATCGACAAGTCGGATCTCAACGAGCACCTGCGCCTGGGCACCGATGCCTCGAACGTCAGCGACAACCGCTGGTTCGAGGATTTCGGACTGGGGCCCGAGGGCACCAGCGTCAGCTACCTGAACCGCTCGATGAATCTGCTGTACCTGGACGATGGCTGGTTCGCTTCGGCGCGGGCGCAGAACTTCCAGACCCTCGACAGCACCATCGACCGGCTGGATCGCCCCTATACCCTGCTGCCGCAGCTGGCAGTGCGGGCAAACTTTCCCAACCGCGCCTACGGACTGACCTTGGGGTTCGACGGCGAGTTCAGCAACTTCCTGCGCAACGACGGCCTCACCGGCATGCGCCTGGACATCATGCCGCAGGTACGCATGCCGCTGCGCGGCGCCGGCGTTTATATCGAACCAGCCGCCAGCTGGCGCTACACGGCTTACGATCTGGATGACACCGCGCCGGGCACGGACCGCACGGTGAGTCGCACCCTGCCGATCTTCAGCCTCGACGGCGGCGTGAACTTCGAGCGCAACTGGGGCGAGCACGGCCAGCGCCTGCAAACCTTCGAGCCGCGCTTCATGTACCTGTACGTGCCCTACCGCAACCAGGACCAGCTGCCGGTGTTCGATACCGGCGAGGCGGACCTGAACGTGGTGCAGCTGTTCCGCGACAACCGCTACGTGGGGGCGGACCGCATCAGCAACGCCAACCAGGTGAGCGTGGGCGTCACCTCGCGCCTGCTGGACTCGGACACCGGCCAGCAGTTCATCGCCGGCACCATCGGCCAGGCGTACTACTTCGAAACGCCGCGGGTCACGCTGCCGGGCGTGCCGCTCAGCGACACCAGCGCCTCGGACATCGTCGCGGAGCTGGACCTCACCGCCTATCGCAACTGGAACATCCGCATGGGCGTGCAGTGGGATCCGGGCGGCAAGCGCTCGGAGAAGGGCGACGTGAACATCCAGTACAAGCCGGCGCACGACAAGGTCGTGAACATGGGCTACCGCTTCCGCCGCGACAACATCGAGCAGGTGGACGGCTCGGTGGCCTGGCCCATCGGCCAGCGCTGGAGTGCCTATGCGCGCATGGTGTATTCGCTGGAGGAAAACACCACCCTGGACCAGTTCGCCGGCTTCGAATACCGCGCCTGCTGCTGGCGGCTGCGCTTCGTCACCCGCCGCTACCTGCGCAACCGCGAGGGCGATATCGACACCAGCTTCATGGTACAGCTTGAACTTAATGGGCTGGCCAGTGTCGGAGTCGGCGCCGATGCCTTCCTGCAGCGCTCCATCCGGGGCTACTCGTCCGACCCCACGCCGCCGTAGAATCGCCGCTCCCCTCTCGACAGATTGCGCATTTTCCCTATGAAGTCGAAGTCCCTCCGTTCAGGTTTCCTGGCCCTGCTGCTGACCCTGCCCTGCCTCGCCCCGGGCAGCGCCGCACTGGCGCAGACCCGCGATCTCTCCACCAGCGGCGTGCTGCTCGACCGCATCGCGGCAGTGGTGAACGACGGCGTGGTCCTGACCAGCCAGCTGGACGAGCAGACCGAAGCGATCACCGAGCGGCTGCGCCAGCAGAATACCGAGCTGCCGCCGCGCAACGTGCTGCGCCGGCAGATCCTGGAACGCCTGGTGGTCGAGGAGATCCAGGTCCAGCGCGCCGACAAGCTGGGCATCCAGATTTCTGACGAAATGCTGAACAGTGCACTCGAAGGCGTGGCGCGCAACAACGGCATCAACTTTCCCGACCTGCCGCAGACCCTGGCGCAGCAGGGCATCGACTACCGCACCTATCGCGAGGAAGTGCGCCGGCAGATGACCCTGCAGATGCTGCGCCAGCGCGACGTCATCGGCCGCATCAACATCTCGCCGCGCGAGCTGGATCAGGCCATGGCGCGCGCCAAGGACTCGCCCAACCAGAACACCGAGTACAACGTCTCGCACATCCTGGTGTCGGTGCCGGTCACCGCCAGCCCGGAGCAGATCGAGGCCCGCGAAGCGCGCGCCAAGGAAGCCTACGACAAGGCCAAGGCCGGTGAAGACTTCGCCCAGCTCGCCCTGACCTATTCCGACAGCACCACCAACATCGAAGGCGGCTCGCTCGGCTGGCGCAATGGCTCGCAGCTGCCGTCCATCGTCGCCGACCAGGTGGCGAAGATGAAGGCCGGCGAGGTGTCCGAGCCGATCCGCACCCCCAGCGGCTTCCATATTTTCCGTCTGAACGAGCTGCGTGGCGGCATCCAGCAGGCCGTGGTGTCGCAGGTACATGCCCGCCATATCCTGCTGACCACCAACGAGCTGGAAGACGACCAGACCGTGGAGCAGAAGCTGAACGGCATCCGCGCGCGCATCCTGGAAGGGCACGAGGATTTCGCGGCGATTGCGGCGGTCACCTCGCAGGATCCAGGTTCCGCAGCCGACGGCGGCGACCTTGGCTGGACCGGCCCCGGCACCTTCGTGCCCGAGTTCGAGAAGCAGATCGCCGCGCTCAAGGACAACGAGATCAGCCAGCCCTTCAGGACCCAGTTCGGCTGGCACATCGTGCAGGTGCTGGGCCGGCGTCAGCACGACGCCACCGAAGACAAGATACGCCAGCAGGTATTCGCCCAGCTGCGCGAGTCCAAGGCCGAGGAAGAGACCGAGCTGTGGCTGCGGCGCCTGCGCGATGAGGCGTTCGTGGAGTACCGGATGTAATGCCCCTGCCCCGCATCATCCTCACCTCCGGTGAGCCCGCGGGTATCGGTCCGGACCTTTGCATTGACATCGCTGCACGCCGCTGGCCGTGCGAGCTCGTCGTTGCGGCGGATCGCGGCCTGCTCGAAGAGCGCGCACGCGCGCTGAATGCGAATCTGCAGATCGAGGTCGTCGAAAACTTCGCGCATCCCAGCGAGCACCGGCCGGGCACGATGCGTGTCCTGCATCGGCCGCTACGCGCCGCTTGTCGCCCCGGGCATCTCGATGCAGCCAATGCACGTTACGTGCTCGATCTGCTGGATGCGGCAGTCGATGGCTGCGTCGACGGCACCTTCGCCGCGATGGTCACCGCGCCGGTGCAGAAGAGCATCATCAACGACGCTGGCATTCCGTTCTCGGGGCATACCGAATATCTGGCGCAGCGCACCGGCGCCGCCCTGCCCGTCATGATGCTGGCTGCGGATCGCCTGCGCGTCGCCTTGGCAACCACGCATCTGCCACTGACGGCGGTGAGCGCAGCCATCACGCGCGGCCTGCTAGAGCAGGTGCTGCGCATTCTCGATCACGATCTGCGAACGCGCTTCGGCATTGCTGCCCCACGCATTTTGGTCTGCGGCTTGAATCCGCATGCGGGCGAATCGGGCCATCTGGGCCGCGAGGAAATCGAAACCATCACTCCCGCCCTCGCCGTCCTGCGCGGCGAGGGATTGCACTTGATCGGGCCGGTTCCCGCCGACACGGCGTTCACGCCGCATCAGCTCGAGCAGGCCGACGCGGTGCTGGCCATGTATCACGATCAGGGGCTGCCGGTGCTCAAGTTCGCCGGCTTCGGCAACGCGGTGAACGTGACGCTGGGCCTGCCCATCGTTCGCACCTCGGTCGATCACGGCACGGCGCTCACGCTCGCCGGCACCGGCAAGGCCGACCCGGGCAGCCTCGCCGCCGCGCTGGAACTGGCGCTGACAATCTCCGACGCCGCGAAACACTGACGGATGCACGTCGCCCGCAAGCGCTTCGGCCAGCACTTCCTGCACGATCCCGGAGTCATCGAGCGGATCGTGCGCGCCATCGATCCCAAGGCCGAGGACCGCATGGTCGAGATCGGCCCGGGGCTGGGCGCGATCACGCTGCCGCTGCTGCGCCACCTGCCGCAGCTGGACGCCGTCGAAATCGACCGTGACGCCATCCGGCACCTGACCGAAGCCAGCGCCGGCCATTGCCTGCGGATCCACGAAGCGGACGTGCTCGAATTCGACTTCGGCTCACTGCGCACCGACAGCCGCCAGCTGCGGGTGGTGGGCAACCTGCCGTACAACATTTCCACGCCTTTGCTGTTCCATCTGATCGAGCAGCGCGAGCAGCTGCTCGACATGCATTTCATGCTGCAGAAGGAAGTCGTGGACCGCATGGCGGCCGGTGCCGGCGATGAAAGCTACGGACGGCTGTCGGTGATGCTGGCGCCGTGGCTGCGAGTGGAGCCCCTCTTCGATATCGGCCCCGGCGCATTCCGTCCACCACCGCGCGTGGTCTCCACCGTCGTGCGGCTGCAACCCCATCCGGCGCCGCCGTTTCGCATCGAAGACCAGTCGCGGTTCGCAGCCGTGGTGGCAGCGGCGTTCTCACAGCGCCGCAAAACGCTGCGCAACTCCCTCAAAGCCTGGCTCAGCGAGGACCAGATCCGGCAGGCCGGCGTCGATCCGGGCGACCGCGCCGAGGTCGTTCCTCCCGCTGGCTTCGCCGCACTGGCCAATCTGCGCTGACGCCCCTGCGCCCGCGATGGTCCTATAATCGACCTCGAACGTCGTCACGGGGGGAGCGTCAATGGGCGAATACAAGAAGATCCTGCTGGTGGTCGATCTGTCCGAGGACAGCAGGATCATCGGCGAGCGCGCCAAGATCGTCGCCAACTGCTACCAATCGCAGATCACGTTGTTGCACGTGGTCGAATACGTACCGGTGGAGCCCATGGGCGAAGCGCTGCTGCCCACCGTGCAGATCGAAAGCGAGCTGGTGGACCGGGCTCGCGCCAAACTGGGCGAGCTGGCGCAACAGCTGGCGCTCAGCCACTGCCAGCAGCTGGTGGAAACCGGCAGCATCAAGACCGAAATCGTGCGCGCAGCGCAGCGCCTGGGCTCGAACCTGATCGTGCTGGGCAGCCGCGAGCGGCATGGCCTGGCCATCCTGCTCAACTTCACCGAAGACACCGTTCTGCACGCTGCGCCCTGCGACGTTCTCGCGGTGCGGTTGCATTGACATAAGCATCGCCGTGCCCGCGGGTTCGCGGCTGTGACAATCGGCGCCATCCAAACCGCCCACGAGCTGGCGAGCCGCGGGACGGCAAGTCGCGGCCGGGCGCCAGCGGTGTGCTGTTACAATCGATGTGCCGCATTGTCAGCCGTTCCGGCCGTTCCATGACCGAAATCCGCCACAAGATCCGCGTCGACGTCAGCACCGCTTACGTGGACGATCAATCCAAGCCCGACGAGAGCCATTACGTCTTCTCGTACACCATCACCATCCGCAACGAAGGTGAGATCCCGGCGCGCCTGCTGACGCGCCACTGGGTGTTCACGGACGCCAACGGCAAAGTGAAGGAAGTGCGCGGCGAAGGCGTGGTCGGCGAACAGCCGTACCTGCTGCCAGGCCAGGGTTTTCGCTATTCCAGCGGCGCGGTACTGGAAACCCCGGTAGGCGCCATGCAGGGCAGCTACCAGATGGTGGCGGACGACGGCGCCCATTTCGATGCGCCGATCGCGCCGATCACGTTGGCGATGCCAGGCCTGCTGCACTAGGCTTTACGGCCCACCGCACGCATCGGGCCGTCACCACTCAATCATGGCCACCTACGCCATCGGCGACATCCAGGGCTGCTGCGAGGAGTTCGAGGAGCTGCTCGAACGGCTGCAGTTCGATCCGAACCGCGACCGGCTGTGGCTGGTGGGCGATCTGGTGAACCGCGGGCCGCGCTCGCTGGACGTGCTGCGCAAGGTCAAAGCATTCGGTGATGCAGCCGTCGCGGTGCTGGGCAATCACGATCTGCACTTGCTGGCGGTAGCGCTGTCGCCCGAGGAAAAGCTCAAGCGCAAGGACACGCTGGAAGAGATTCTCGCGGCGCCCGATCGCGACGAGCTGCTGCACTGGCTGCGCCATCAGCCGGTGCTGCATCACGACGAGCGGCTCGGCTACACCATGATCCACGCCGGCCTGCCGCCGCAATGGGATTTCGACACCGCAGTAGCCTGCGCGCGCGAGCTCGAATCGGCGCTGCGCGATCAGAACACTTGCCGCAGCTTGTTCGCGCACATGTACGGCGACCAGCCCAACTGCTGGTCCGAGGATCTGCAGGGATTCGAGCGCCTGCGCTTCATCACGAACTGCCTGACGCGGCTGCGCTTCTGCCATGCCGACGGTCGGCTGGATCTCAAGTACAAGGGCAAGCTGGAACAGGCTCCGCCCGGACTGTTGCCATGGTTCCGGGCGCCGCACCGGCGCTCGCGCCGGATGCGCATCGTGTGCGGCCATTGGTCCGCCCTGGGCTATCACGAAGGCGATGGTGTTCTCAGCATCGACACCGGCTGCGTGTGGGGCGCGAGCCTGTGCGCCGTGCGTCTGGATCAGCGCGTCGCCCCGGTCTTCGTGCCGTGCAGCTCCTCCGGCCTGTCGGTGGGCGGCGAATAGGTTCTCGGCCTGAATTGCCCGCCACTGCCGCGACCAAACATGAGCAAATCAGGCCTTG
>DATMEZ010000157.1:0-3205 GCA_035556415.1 Povalibacter sp. | reverse complement strand
GGAGGCATGCAGGAAGGCCGTGCGCTCCAGTCCGATGTCGACGAAGGCCGCCTGCATGCCCGGCAGCACGCGCGACACCCGGCCTTTGTAAATATTACTGATCAGGCCGCGGCGATTGGACCGCTCGATGAATATCTCCTGCAACACCCCTTCTTCGACCAGCGCCGCCCGCACCTCGCGCGGGCTCACGTTCACCAGGATCTCGGCCGTCATGCGCCAGCCTCGACCGCAGCCGGCGGGCTCGCCAAAGTCCAACCTGTCATGCGCAGCAACTCCCCAGTTTCAAACAGCGGCAGTCCGACGATTCCCGAGTAACTGCCGGCGATGCGTTCGATGAACAATGCCGCCATGCCCTGGATGCCATAGGCGCCGGCCTTGTCGGCAGGCTCGCCAGTGCGCCAGTACGCGGCGATCTCCTCTGCCTGCAAGACCCGCATGGTCACGTCGCTGACGCTCAGGCGCGAATCGCAACCCTGCGCGTGACGCACGGCGACGGCCGTATAGACCTGATGTGTCTGCCCCGACAGGCGTCGCAGCATGTCGGTGGCATCGGCCTGGTCGCGGGGCTTGCCCAGGATCTGGTGCCCCAGGGCCACCGTGGTGTCCGAGCCCAGCACCGGCAGGCGCTCCTCGGCGCCGAGCTGGGACCAGAGCCGTTCGGCCTTGGCAACGGCCAGCCGGGTCACGTAGCGCGGCGGGGTCTCACCCGGCTGGACGGTCTCGTCCAGGGCCACCGGCCGCACCCGGTGCGGCACCCCGATCTGTTGCAGCAGGGTGCTGCGGCGAGGGGATGCGGAGGCTAGCCAGATCAATGGGTTGGGCGGGGTCGTCATCCCGGAAGGATACAGGCCCGGGCGGTCCGGTTGAATTCTTTGTGTCAGCGAATTGACGCTCGCAACGCACGGCTCGAGCGCACGCGCGCATCCCGCTCGAACATCTATCTTTTCGTGGACAGCGGGAGCCGCTGTCGCCGCACTGTCATCTTGGGAAATGCTGGTGCCGGATGAACAACTCGGCGTCGGCGGCGGCAAAGAACACGAGGTGGACACGCTCCACCGCAGCAGCACTCTGCAAGGCTGCGGCAACGGCCTGCGAAGCGACGGCAGCCGCCAGCTGCTTGGGGTAACCGTAGGCGCCCGTAGAGATGGCCGGAAAGGCGACCTGCCGCAGCCGATTGTCGACGGCCAGCTCGATCGAGCTGCGGTAGCAGGAAGCGAGCAACGCGGCCGCAGGCTCATCCCTGCCCCAGATCGGCCCGACGGTGTGGATCACGAATGCGGCTGGCAGCTCGCCACCGGTGGTGATGACCGCTTCGCCGGGCGGCAGACCATCGCGATATCGGGTGCGGCGGATCTCGCGACAGGCTTCGAGGATCGCCGGACCGCCGGCGCGATGAATGGCCCCGTCGACGCCACCGCCACCCAGCAGCGTGGAGTTCGCGGCATTCACCACCGCATCGACGGCGAGCTGCGTGATGTCGCCGGTGGCAACGACGATCCGCCCATCGAGGAATTCACGCACCATCGAGCCCTCCTCAATGACTGCGTCACGAAACCGGGCGTGCCTGACGCACGCCACGGCTCATTCGATCTCGCCCTGCACCCAGCGCAGCGCCATCTGCGGGTCCTCGAACATCTGCATGCGGATGCTTTCGCTCACCACTTCGCTGATGACGATCACCACGTGGCCCACCGCCGCCAGATCTCCCGGCTTGACCAGTGCGGCCCAGCGGCAGCGACGCTGCCCGGCAATGTGCACGATGTAGTCACGAAAGCGCTGGATCTCGGAATAGTCCCAGTTGCCGGTGGACTGGCGCAGGTCGCAGATGGCGCTCATCCCTAAACGGTAGTGCGGATCCAGCCCGACGCGGCGGATCAGATCGGTGAAGCCATCGACCGTGAGCTCGCCCCACACCTGTAGCCGCACCAGGTTGTCCACCGGCTGAATCGAGTAGCTCGACTCCATCATGCCGCCATCAGCCTCCCTACGCCCAAGCTCGCGCTGTGACGTCCATATCATAGCCGCAGCTCATGTCAGGCTGTGCAGCCAAAGTTGACCGGGACCGCCTGAAAACCAGCCGCCAACGCCATTCGGCGACCATGTAACGTGACACAGTCCGCGGCGCCCGCCCATGACCCTTTAGTACGGTGCGTTGTCCGGGGGAGCACCAGGCACGAGAGCTGCGGGCGTCAATGACGATGCGGGAAGCCGACAAATCTTCTACCAGCGGACGGTACCCGGCACCCGGCGCCTTCCCGGCCATTGCGGGCTACCGTTTCCTGCAGACCATCGCACGCTCCACCAAGTCCGAGATTCACGTCGCGCATTCCGACGAGCTCGGGCACAACGTCGCCATCAAGGTGCTACGCACCGGCCCGCTGTCCACCGCCGAAGCCGGCGAGGAAATACGCTTCGAGCGCGAACGCGAGCTGCTGATGCGCATCAGGCACCCGGCCATCGTCGATGTGTACGACTGGGGGCACGGCGAGGACTTCCGCTACCTCGTCACCGAATACTTCCCCAGCGGCAGCCTGGAGCTGCGTATCCGCAATTTGATGACACAGCGCGACTGCGTTGACATCTTCCTGCAGATCGCTGGCGCGCTGGTCGCGATCCACGCCGCCGGCCTGTGCCATCGCGACCTGAAACCAGCCAACGTGATGATGCGGCCGGACGGGCGCATCGTGCTGATCGACTTCGGTCTGGCCAAACGCATCGGCAACGAGTCGCAGCTGACCAGCGCCGGCGAGGTCCGCGGCTCGCCCTACTACATCAGCCCGGAGCAGGCGGAAGGCGCACCGGTGGACCAGCGCAGCGACCTGTACAGCCTGGGCGTGATCTTCTACGAGATGCTCACCGGCAAGCGGCCGTTTCGCGGCAGCACGGTGATCGCGATCCTGCTGTCGCATCGCAACGATCCCATTCCGGTGTTGCCGCCGGAGTTGGGGCAGTTCCAGCAGCTCATCGACGGGCTGCTGGCGAAGGATCCGGTGGACCGTTTTCCATCCGTGGCAGCGGCGGTGGCGGAGCTGGCGCGGCTGAAGGTGTAGCGGGCGGCAAAGATTAAGGACATGCAGCTGGAGAAGTTCGTCGCTCCGAGTGGATGCCCTGTAGGGTCCGCGAACGAGGGAACGGCAGCTTCGATTGCCAGCGTGGCGTCCTGGGTCAGGTGTCTCGTTTCGGGACCGCCGTGAACCCATCCCTG
>DATMEZ010000156.1:0-10005 GCA_035556415.1 Povalibacter sp. | reverse complement strand
CGATCTACTCACTCGTAGTGGCCATCGCATTCGCGCGCCAGCGTGGTTCACGCACGGCTGGCCGCACGAGCCGCTCGATGGCGAGCTTTGGATTGGCCGCGGCCGATTCGAAGCGCTTTCATCCATCGTGCGCGATGCGATCCCGGACGACGCAGCCTGGCGACAGGTTCGCTTCATGGCGTTCGACTTGCCGGCGCATTCGGGGCCTTTCACGCAGCGGCTGAACAGGCTGCAAAAGCTGCTGTCGAGTGAGGCAACTACATCGTTGCGGCAGGGAAGTGCCTTACGGCAGGACAACGCGGCTTCGTCGCCGCACGACGCAACGCCGCAACATGAGCGGCCGCCAGCATGGCTGCGTTTAGCGCCGCAGTTCAGGCTCGCGGACCATGACGCGCTGGCTGCAAAGCTCCAGGGAGTCGTCGCCGCCGGCGGCGAAGGACTGATGCTGCGCCGGGCCGATGCCCCTTATCGATTCGACCGCAGCGACGATCTGCTGAAGCTCAAGCCACATCAGGACGCCGAAGCGCGGGTGACTGCGCACCTGCCAGGCAACGGCAAATACGAAGGCATGCTCGGTGCGCTGGAAGTCCAGCGGCCAGACGGTCTGCGGTTCCGGGTCGGCACCGGCTTCACCGATGAGCAGCGCCGTCATCCGCCACCGTTAGGCGCATGGATTACGTACAGCTACTACGGCCTTACCGCCAGGGGCGTGCCGCGCTTCGCCCGCTTTCTGCGGATACGCAAGGATGAAACACCGGATGCCGCAACGTCGATTCAGGCGCGTTAATAGCGATTCGCCGACAAGATCCCAGGAGGATGAATCTCGATGGCCAAGCATCGCAATCCGCAGGCCGAGCAGATGGCGGACGAATCCATGATCCGCAACCTGGCTGCACAGGCAACCGCGATCTGGCCGCAGGAATCGGCGTTTTTCGATCGCTATACGCTGCCGACGCAGGCGCACATTGCCGACATCGGCTGCGGCAGTGGCGAGATCACCGCACGTCTCGCCGCCCGATATCCGGACGCCAGCATCGTCGGTGTCGATATCCTCGAAGGCTCAGTAGCCTATGCGCGGCGGAAATACGCATCGCTGGCGTCGCGCGTGCAGTTTCAACAGGGCGACGCTTTCGAGTTGGCGCTGCCGGCCGCGCACTTCGATCTGGTCGTCTGTCGCCACATGACGCAGGCCATTCCCGAACCGGAGCGCGTGCTTGCCGAGCTGCAACGCATCTGCAAACCCGGCGGCTGGGTGCATGTGCTGAGCGAGGACTACGGCATGCTCTACATGCCGCCCGGCACGCTCGACCCCGACCGCCTGTGGCACGAAGCCATCATCCCTTACATGCGCAGCACCGGCACCGACGGGCGCATCGGCCGGCGCACCTGGTCGCTCATGCATGCCCTGGGTTTCGTCGATCTGCAGGTCGACGACGTAATCGTCGATACGGTACGCGTGCCGCGCGAAATCTTTGCCGCCATCATCCAGGCCTGGCGCGACGGCTACTCCGACGTTCTGGCCCGGCACAGCAAACTGTCCCTCGAAGAAATCCGTGCGCTGTTCGATTTCTCCATCGGCACGATTCTCGACCCCCGGCAGTACGCGGCCTGGCACATTCCCATCATCAGTGGCCGCAAGCGTGGCTGATCGCCTTTCGCACCGGCCGGACAGTGGATACAGGCAACCAATCTGTACGAATTGCAACACCCATCAGGGATTGGCACTCGCGGGATGGCTGCAAATTTGCGGCCGCAGTCGCACATCTTGAAAAGCGTTGCGACCTTCGCAAGTACCCCAGCGGATGAGGTCGGCGGTCTTCAGCAAGCCCTATCAACGGAGGTCCGTCATTCGCCGGGCTGCGACATACATCCATGCTGCGCTGTTAGCAGGAAGCGACAGAGCGAAGTGAGTCAACAGCGTCTGCCGCGCCGGACACATGAATGGGCATCGATGCACGTACTCGTCGATGGCGTGTGATGTAGCGTTCGCCGCTGCGCGCCGTGTCGTCGAAGACGATCACGCTGTGGGCGAACTCACCTCGGCACGAACATCGCTCGAGCACGATTGCGTGAAATAACAACTTTGCAGGCGGCGTGACTGATCTATGCTCGCCAACCAATTTTGACTCGACACCGACACGGATCTGTAAAGAAATCCGTCAAGCCATGCGCGATTCAGCTCATTACGTGCAGTTCTTCAACAACGATCTGTCTTTCGTTCAGGCAATCAGTGCCTTCCTGCGCGAAGGGATCCAGTCCGGCAGCACGTGCATGGCCGTACTGACTCAGGAACATCGCGAACAAGTGGACGCGCGCCTGCGCGAGCTGGGGCTCGATCCGACGGCACTGGCAGCCGAATATCGCTACATCCCGCTGGACGCGCCGACCGTGCTCGCCAGCTTCCTGAACGATGGCGTACTCGACCAGCATCGTTTCCACCATGACATGGGCCGGCTGATGCGGCAGGCCGGTTCCGGCGGCCGGCATGTCTGTGCGGCGGGCGAGATGGCCTCGTTGCTGGCGCGGCAGGCGGGCGTGGCGCTGGCCATTCAGCTCGAGGAGCTGTGGAACGAGCTGAGCCGGCATTTCAGCTTCAGCCTGTTCTGCGGGTATGACACTGCGGCACTGCCCGAGGACATCGACGGCAAGGCATACAGGCAGATCTGTGCCGTTCACAGCCACGTGATCCACGCCGACTGACGGGCGCACGCTCACGTTGTCAGCAAGGACGCAGCCGAACCATACTGTCGGTTCGTTCCCGCAACCGTATGGATCGTCGTGACCTTTCAGAAAGTCGTTCTGGGCACTCCCCTGGCCGCCTCGGCCACCCGCGTGCTGCTGCTGGGCTCGGGTGAGCTGGGCAAGGAAGTCGCCATCGAGCTGCAGCGCTTCGGCTGTGAAGTGATCGCGGTGGATCGGTATCCGAATGCGCCGGCCATGCAGGTGGCGCATCGCTCTCATGTCATCAACATGCTTGACGGCGACGCGCTGCGTGCGGTGATCGAGAAAGAACGGCCCCGGCTGATCGTGCCGGAGATCGAGGCGATCGCCACGCAGGCACTGGTCGAGCTGGAAGCGGAAGGCTTCACCGTCGTTCCTACCGCACGTGCGGCGCGTCTGACCATGGATCGCGAAGGCATCCGCCGGCTGGCCTCGGAAAAACTGCAGATCAAGGTTTCACCGTATCGATTCGCAGACACCGAAACGGAATACCGCGAGGCGGTGCGGCAGCTCGGCATGCCCTGCGTGGTCAAGCCCGTCATGAGCTCCTCGGGCAAGGGCCAGAGCGTGGTGCACAGCGCCGCCGATATCGAGCCGGCCTGGCATTACTCGCAACAGGGCGGGCGCACCGGCAGCGGCCGCATCATCGTCGAAGGTTTCGTGCAATTCGACTACGAGATCACCCTGCTGACCGTGCGCCACAACGGGCAGACCACGTTCTGCGATCCCATCGGCCACCTGCAGGCCGCGGGCGACTACCGCGAGTCGTGGCAGCCACAGGCTATGAGCGCCGTGGCGCTCGCCGAGTCGAAGCGCATTGCACAGGCCATCACCGCGGAGCTTGGCGGCAACGGCGTGTTCGGCGTCGAGTTCTTCATCGCCGGCGACGAGGTGTACTTCAGCGAAGTCTCGCCGCGGCCGCACGATACCGGTCTGGTGACGCTGATCTCGCAGGATCTTTCGGAGTTTGCGCTGCACGCGCGCGCCATTCTCGGCCTGCCCATTCCCGTCATTCGTCAGCGCGGACCGGCGGCGTCCTGCGCACTGCTGGTCGAAGGCGATTCGACCAACATCCGCTTCGAGAACGTCGAGCTGGCGCTCACCGAGCCGGACACCGCGCTGCGCCTGTTCGGCAAGCCCGAAGTGCGCGGCCATCGACGCATGGGAGTCTCGCTGGCGCTCGGCAACTCCATCGACGAAGCGCGTGCCAAGGCAAGGGCGATGACGCAGACATTGCTCGAAGGTGTGCAGCTCGAGTAAGCGACCACCTACTCCACGATCAATTTGTACCCGGCTCCCGGTGTGGTTTGCAGCACTTGTGGCGACGCCGGATCGGCTTCGAGCTTCTGGCGCAGCCGATAGACGAGCTGTTTGAGCGTGCGCCGTTCGCGCGCTGAGTTTCTTCCCCAGACGTGAAGCAGCAGGCGCTCGGCGGTCACGGTGCGCCCGGGGCTGATCATCAGCAGGTGCAGCGCTTTGAGCTCCAGGGGCGTCAGCCGCAGCGGCACGCTGTCACCGACCTGGAGCGTGTGCTGTTCGAGATCCAGACGCACTCGGCCAGCAGCGATCGCGTCGGCATTGGTCGGCTCGGCTCGACGCACGAGTGCGCGCACACGCGCGATAAGAGCACGTGGGCTGAAAGGTTTGCGGACGTAGTCGTCCGCACCGGCCTCGAATGCTTCGAGCAGATCCTCCTCCTGATCGCGCACCGTCAGCATCATGATGGGCACCGAGGAGCGCCCCCGAATCGTACGGCAGACCTGCAAGCCATTGGGCGCCGGCATGTTGACATCGAGCAGCACGAAATCCGGCGTCTCGCGCTCGAAGGCTTCCAGCGCGCCAGGACCATCGTGTGCGGCATGAACTTCGAAGCCGGCCTGGTGCAGCGTGAAGCCGATCAACGCGAGCAGGTCCGCGTCGTCGTCGGCGACCAGGATCTTGAGCGGACGATGATGCTCGGTCACGGTGCTCAGGTTCATCGCAGCTCCATTGGCGAGAGGCCTCTGGAATCGGGCACCCGAACAGCGAGTCTCGGTGACGCCGTTACGTTCATCCGCGCTCCGTTGCCAGCAGGCCTGCAAGCTGTTCGGCGTGAACGCGAAGCTCACTCGCCGCCGTTGCTTCCCAATGGTCTGCTCGCAGCATGGGGCCGACGTAGAACAGATGCGGCCCGGGCCAGCCGTCCGCATCGATCACCGCGCCTTTCGGACCGGTCCGCAGGCCGAGGCCGAGCGGATCGGCGACACACAGGCCGCATTGCAGGAGATTGCGCCACAGCGGCTCCGGCGAACGCGCGATGGCGTAGTCCGGCCCGGTGCAGTTGACGACCTTGTCGACGGCCAGTGTTTGGGTTGCATGCTCGTGGCGTGGGCGCCATTGGACCTCGATCCTGCCGGCCCGTGGCTCGAAGCGAAGAATGCGCCCCGCATGGATCTGCAGCTGCCCGTTGCCGCGCAACAGGTCGATGCGCTGCAGGATCTCCGGCGGCAGGCGGTGACGATGGATGTCCCAATGCGCTCTCAGATGACGGATGAACCGCTCGCGATCGCGCTGCGACATACGCTGCCAGATGGTTGGCGCCATGTGACGTACGAACGTCACGGCTTCACGCCAATCGCCGCCGCACTTCTCCGCTTCGGTTGCCAACAGGCGTACCGCGGCCGTCAGGCTGCGAAGCGAGCGTGAAGCAGCAAGCAGCAGCGCATTGCCATCGCCTCGAAAGGCTTCGGGCCGAAACGGCGTCTGACGCGGTGGTACGAAGCCGTGACGCGAAAGCGCGTGAATTCTCGGTGCGGTCTGTGGGTCGGCGGTTGCGGCATTGACCACATCCGCCATCGTCAGTCCAGTACCGATCAGGAGCACGGTTTGATGGCGCGAGAACTTCAGATCCTGCGCCCACGGATCGGCAATGTAAGCCGGATGATCGGCAATCGCAGCAGCGGCCGGCAAGCTCGCCGGACGCGGATTGCCCAGCGCCAGCACGACGTCGTCCGCCGTTACCTTGCGGCCGTCCGCGAGCTCGAGCTGCAAGGGCAGATGGCGTTCGATGCGCCGAATCGCACTGACCTCACCGCGCCAGATTTCAAGATGAATGTTCCCGGGTGCGCTCAGCTGCGCAGCGAGCAGCACTTCCTGCAGGTACTCGCCATATAGCGAGCGCGGTACGAAGTCCTCACCTGTCGCGCCAGGAATCCGCTTGCGGACGAACTGCAGGAACTCGTCTGCGGCGGCCGAGTTGGCGGACATGCGGCCCGCAGGCACGTTAAGCAGATACGGAAAAGCATGATCCGCGTAGGCGACACCGCGACCTGCCGTCTCAGAACGTTCGATGAGGATCAGCCGCGTCGGTCCGCCCGGCGGGCGCCGCAGCAGGCTGGCCGCCACCAGGGTGCCGCTGAAACCGGCGCCGATGATGACGATCGTGCGCAGAAGGCTCGACAACTGAAGCTCCACCCAGGCGAATCTGTTGGCGGACAGACTAGGCGAACAGCGGTATCAAGTAAGTAACGCAGGGGTGAGATGCGGGTTGCTCCCCGCCACCCAAATCCGGGGGCTGCAACGATGATTCAGCACCACGTCAGTGCCGCGAAAAGCCTGCCCCCGTGCAGGCTGGGGAATCAATGCTCCTGGATGTCCGCCTACGCGGGCATGACGAGATAGCGCCGATTCCTTACCAGGCCGCAGGTCATCAATGCACCGACGCTCTGGAAGCGACGGCCCGTCGGACGTTGATCACTCCACCACGAGCTTGTAGCCGGCACCCGGCGCCGTCTGCAGCATTTCGGGCACGGCCGGGTCGATCTCGATCTTCTGCCGCAGGCGGTGCACCAGCTGCTTGAGCAGCTGACGGTCGCCCGAACCCTTGTGACCCCACACCTGCATCAGCAGGCGGTCGGAGCTCACCGTGTGGCCGGCGTTGGCGATGAGCATCTGCAGCAGGCGCAATTCCAGCTTGGTCAGCCGGACCGGCGAGGCGCTGCCGACCTGCACCGTATGCTCTACGACATCGAGCTTGATGCGACCGGCGGCCAGCGGCGCCGAATTCTCCATGCCGGCACGACGCAGCAGCGCTTTGACGCGAGCCAGCAAAGTGCGAGGACTGAAGGGTTTGGTCAGATAGTCGTCGGCGCCGAGCTCCAGCGCGCGCACCAGGTCTTCTTCCTCGCCGCGCACCGTAAGCATCATTACCGGCACACGCGACTTGGCGCGCACGGCTTCACACACCTGGAAGCCGCTGGCGCCGGGCATGTTGATGTCCAGGATCACCAGGTCCGGGGCTTCGGCCTCGAACGCCTTGATCGCGCTCGGTCCATCACCGGCTTTCACCACCAGGTAGCCCGCCTGTGACAGCGTGAACGCAATCAGCGCGAGCAGGTCCTTGTCGTCGTCGGCGGAGAGGATTTTCATGACGAATACTTTGTCTCAGGTGAACGACAAGGGCGCGATCAGGATAGAGGACCGGATCCGCGCCGCCATATTCAGAGTGGATATATCGCGGTAACCGCTGCCGGCTACTCCTTGGCGGCCGGCAGCTCCACCACGAAACGCGTGCGACCCTCGATGCGCTCGGCACGGATCGCACCTTCATGGCGATTGACGATGGACTTGACGATCCACAGCCCCAGGCCCAGCCCGCCCGGCTCCGGCTCTTCATCGGGGCCGCGATAGAAACGCTCGAATACCGAGCCGCTCTCGATCTCCGGCACGCCGGGACCTTCGTCCTCCACCCAGACCGTGACGATGCGATCCGCCGCAGAGGCGCCGATGCTGACGGTACTTTCTTCCGGTGCGTACTTGCTGGCGTTCGCCAGCAGGTTGACGACCACCTGCGTCAGGCGCGGACCGTCGCCATCGACGCGCGGCAGATCCTCCGGAACGTTCACTTCCAATGTCTGCCGCCGTTGCTTCAGCAGTGCACCGATCAGCGCGTCGGCATCTTCGACGATCTCGGCGACCGAGACGCTCTGATGGCGAATGCCCAGCTGGCCGGACTCGATGCGTACGCTTTCCAGCAGATTGTCGATCAGTCGCGTCAGTCGCAGCGAGCCACGCTCCAGCGACAACACCAGTTCCTTCTGCTGCTCCTTGGGCATGGTATCCATGCCTTCGTGCAACAATTCGATCGACGCCAGCTGCGCGGCCAGTGGCGTGCGGAATTCATGCGAGATATTCGCAAGCACCGAATCGCGCGCGCGCCGCACGCCTTCCAGTTCGGTCTCGTCGCGGATGACCTGCACCTGCAACTCATCCACCGGTGCGGCGCTGGTGATGATCGTGGTGCGCGGCGAACCTTCGCGGACATTGAGCTTCTCAGTCGCCTGTGCGCTGCCTTCGGCGCGCGCCTGCAGGATCGGACAGTTCGTCTCGCACGGCCGATGACCGTTCTCGGCGCAAGGCTTGAGCACATCGCCGCAGAATCGCCCGATCGCCTGGTGCGCCTGCACACCGAGCAGGCGGGCCGCCTGAGGGTTCAAGTAACGAATCACACGCGATCTGTCGACGGCATACACACCTTCGACGACGCCGCTCAGCACCGCCTGCGCCTCGGCCTCGCGACGCCGCAGCGTATCGGTGAGTTCGACCAGATTGTTGCGCATGTCCTCCATCGTGCGCGCGAGCTTGCCGACTTCGCGCGTACCGCCGACGGGAATAGAAGTGGAGAAATCGCCGCGTCCCAACCGCTCCGCGGCTTCGGTCAACGAACTGACGGGCCCGGTAACCTGCTGGCCGAGAATGACGCCGGCCAGCACCGCCAGCGCGGCGAGCACGATCGCCGTGACCAGCAATCGCTTCACCAGGCCGCCCACCGATTTGTCGATGTCGCTGGTCGGCAGGCGCGCCTCCAGCAGCGCGATCGCCTCGCCGGTCGAAGCGAACACCGGAAAGCTGGCTGCGTACAGATCGGGTTTGGCGATACGCGTCACTGCCGAGCGGCCGTCCGACAACCCGGCCGAATGCAGCCGCGTGAAATCATCCACGCTCTTGCCTTCGGCAAAGATCCGGTAGTTGATCAGGCGAATCTCCATGCCGACGCGATCGGCCAGGATCTTGGCGAGCTTGTCGTCGAACAGCCGCGCCACATACAGGCGCCGTCCGACCGCTCCGCCGATCTGCGTGGATGCACCGAGCACGGCGTAAGTCGACGATGCCGGAACCGCGAGGAAGCGTTCGCCCTGCTCACTTGCAGCATCGGCGATATCTGCCCACGGCAGCGCGACACCTGCTTGCGCGACCAGCACACCGCCCTCGAACACGGCGCAGGCGGTAATCGTGTCGTTGTTGCATGAGCGGCGCAGGTACGGCCCGACCGCTGCCACCTGCCGATCTGCCAACAGGCGCTGCAGCGTCTGGCGCTCGCCCACGCTCTTGGCCTGCGTCAAAGCATCTTCGCCGAAGCGCCGCAGGTCCTCCCGGGCCATCGCGCCCGCCAGCTGCACCCGCGACTTGCCCTGCTGATTGGCCAGGTCGCGCAGCGAACCGATGGCAGAAATCGAGATGCCGCCCACCACCAGCAGCACGATCAGCACGTTGATCGCGGCGATCCACAAGCCGAGGCTGGCTCGCGAGGTATCGAGCTGCAGCCGGTCGATGAATTCCTGGAGGCGATCGATCATGGATCAGTGCTTGGAGTACCCGGTGCGCCATTCCACCAGCGTCTTGATGACCAGCGTCACCACCGCCAGCAGGGTCAGGAGCGAGGCCACGGCGAAGGCGCCGACAAAGTTGTATTCGTTATATAGGATTTCCACGTGCAGCGGCATGGTGGTCGTCAGCCCCCGGATGTGGCCCGACACTACCGAGACGGCGCCGAACTCGCCCATGGCGCGCGCGTTGCAGAGGATCACGCCGTACAGCAGGCCCCAACGGATCTTCGGCAAGGTCACGTGGAAGAAGGTCATGAGTCCGCCCGCGCCCAGCGTGATCGCCGCTTCTTCTTCGTCGTTGCCGAGCTGCTGCATCAGTGGAATCAGCTCGCGCGCCACGTACGGAAAGGTGACGAACATGGTCGCCAGCACGATTCCCGGCAGCGCGAAGATGATGCTGATGTCATGGTCCTGCAGCCACAGGCCGAACCAGCCCTGCATGCCGAACAGCAGCACGTAGATAAGGCCCGAGATCACCGGCGACACCGCGATCGGCAGGTCGATCAGCGTAATCAGGATGCTCTTGCCCTTGAACTCGAACTTGGCGATGGCCCAGGCGGCGGCGACGCCGAACACCGTATTGATGGGCACCACGACGGCCGCCGTGAACAGCGTCAGCCGGATGGCCGCCAGCGTGTCG
>DATMEZ010000155.1:0-60145 GCA_035556415.1 Povalibacter sp. | reverse complement strand
CATACGGCGTCGCATTGCCCATCGCCGATGTAGACCACCGTCCACTTGTCCTGCCACAGATCGTTGCTGAGGGCGGCGCCGGAGGTCGAGGTCAGCGTCAGCTGCGGCAGCGGCCGGGCCGGATTGATCAACTCGCCATGATTGGTGCTGCCGGCGGGACGCCAGCCGCTGGTGCCGTAATACAGCAGGAATGCCACGGCCAGGGGCGCGAAGAAAATGGCGATCAGCAGCCACAGCTGCGAGCGGCGGCGCGGGGTCGCGGAGTCAGTTGCGTTGTTCATCGGGCGTTTGCGTCAGCGGTTCGTCGGAATCCCAGGATCAGGTAAATCACCACGGCCGCCGCCGCCATGGCGAACCATTGGACGGCGTAGGCCAGGTGTCGCTGCGGCCCGAATTCGGAGCCGGCGTCGAAATGCATCTGCGCGGCGCGCTCGTAGCCGTCCGGCTGCGCCGGATCGAGCAGGATCAGCCCCTCGAGCACGGGTCGCCCCAGCGCTTTCACCACAGCGGCATGCTGCGGAAAGTTCATCACGTGCGGCCAGCCGCCCGTCGGCATCTCATCTTCGTTGCCGAGCTGAACACCGGCGCGCGGCAGGACATCGAGACGGCCGACGATGGTTCGCGCATCGGCGGGAACGGCCACCTCGGGCAGAACGTCGCGTGTCGCGCCCATCGCAAGCCAGCCCCGATCGACCAGGATCGATCCGCCCTGTTCGAGCTCGAACGGCGTGACCACGCGATAGCCCGGCTGGCCGTGCCCGGACGGCATGTTGTCGAGCAGGATCTGGTGCGCCGGATCGTAGTGTCCGTGCGCCCGGACCTGCTGATAGCGCGGCAACGTGCCGATAACGGCTGCGGTCAGATCGACCGTCGAATGCTGCCCCGCTGCGTACTGATCCAGCAGCGCCTGCTTTTCATCGGCGCGATGCAGCTGCCAGAAGCCGAGCCGCGCGAACAGGCCGACGCCGACGATCGTCAGCAGCGTCGCGAATACCGACGGGGAAAAGCGCCGGGTGGCCTGGCCGATGCTCACGATATACTGCCGGTGGCGAGCGCCCTTCGCCCCCCCTCGAGCCCCAGTGCCATGCCTCTGATCAAGATTCTCATCGTGCTGTGCCTGATCGCCATTCTGATCAGCCTCGGCTCCGGCATGTTCCATCTGGTCAACGACAAGGGCGGGTCGAAGAAGATGGTGAAGGCGCTCACGGTGCGGGTGGCTCTGTCGGTGGCGCTGTTCATCCTGCTGTTGCTGGCCTGGTCGCAGGGGCTGCTGCAACCGCACGGGTTCGGCAGGTGAACCCGTCGGCAATGACGGCGGATTCGCCCGCCGTCACTGCCGCAAGTCCGGTTACAACCAGTACACGAACACGAACAGGATCAGCCACACCACGTCCACGAAGTGCCAGTACCAGGCCACGCCTTCGAAGGCGAAGTGGTTGGTCGGTGTGAAATGGCCCTTCATGCAGCGAAACCAGATCACCGTCAGCATGATGGCGCCGACCGTGACGTGGAAGCCGTGGAAGCCGGTCAGCATGAAGAAGGTCGAGCCGTACACACCGCTGCCCAGCGTCAGGTTCAGCTCCGTGTAGGCGTGGATGTATTCCTCGGCCTGCAGGAAGACGAAGATGAAGCCCAGCAGGAAGGTCGCCGCCAGGAAAATGTTCAGAATCTTGCGATTGCCCGCCTTGAGCGCGTGGTGGGCGATCGTCAGGGTCACGCCCGAAGTCAGCAGCAGCGCGGTGTTGATCGCCGGCAGGCCGAACGCCGGAATGGTCTCGAAGTCGCCGCCGACATCCGCCGGACCGTTGGTCGGCCACGCCATCTCGTAGTTGTTCCACAACAGGAACTTGGTGATGCCCTTGACGCCCTCGCCACCCAGCCACGGCACCGAGAACTGCCGTGCGTAGAACAGCGCGCCGAAGAACGCTGCGAAGAACATCACTTCGGAGAAGATGAACCACATCATCCCCATGCGGAAGGAACGGTCCACCGCGTTGTTGTAGAGGCGGGCTTCGCTTTCGTTGATGACGTTGCTGAACCAGCCGGCGAACATGGAAAGGACAGCGAGCAGGCCCAGCAGGCTGATCCAGGGGCCGGCTGCGGCATGGTTCAGCCACATCGACACGCCGGCCATCATGGTGAACAGCGACACCGAGCCGATGATCGGCCACGGGCTACTGTGCGGCACGTAGTACTTCTCGGAAGGCGCGTGGGGGGCGTGTGCGTGAGCCATAAATTCTCTGTTATCGGTTAGTCCAAAAAAGCCTAGGCTCCAGGCGCTAGGTGCCAGCTTTGCAAAACTCTTGCATGCGCGCCCTAGCTCCTAGGGCCCGGCGCGCTCTGCGCCGCTACTTTCTGCGGCGCGTCGAACATCGAATAGGCCAGGGTCACCCGATCGATGTTGCTCGGCAGCTTCGGATCGACGATGAAGCGGACCGTCATGTCGCGTCCTTCCCGTGCGTCGAAATGCTGCGGCGTGAAACAGAAGCATTCGGTCTTGTGGAAGTACTGGACCGCATTCAGCGGCGCAATGCTCGGGATGGCCTGCGCCGTGACTTCCGTCGAACGCAGGTTCCGGGCGTAGAACTTGGCCTCGTACAGCCGGCCCGGATGCACTTTCAGGTTGCCGAGCTCGGGGCGGAACTCCCAGTCGCCATAGGCCGGCGAAGCGGACACGAACTCGACCGTGACGGTGCGATTGGTCGGCGCCGTTTCGGCGAAGTCGCTGGCCTGGGCCAGCTTGGTGCGATCGCCGTAGCCGGTGACGTCGCACAGCACGCTGTACAACGGCACCAGTGCAAAACCGAACGCAAAGCTGCCGGCGGCGAACACCCACAGGCTGCGCGCCAGCGAACGGTTCTGTCGGTCGGTGCTAGCGCTCATTTCGCACTCAGCACCGACAACAGAATGAAACCGGCGTAGAAACCGAACGCCAGCAGCGACAGCCACAGGACCGTCCTGCGGATGCCACGCTTGCGATCGGTTTCGTTCATCTGCACGGCCATGAGCGGATTTTCCGTTACTTCACTTCAGGCGCGACTTCGAAGCTGTGGTACGGCGGCGGCGAGGACAGCGTCCACTCCAGGCCGTGCGGCTGCGCGCCGTCCCACACCTTGTCGCTGGCCTTCTCGCCGCCGCGCGCCGCCGCCCAGATGATGTAGGCGAACAGCAGCTGCGACAGGCCGAAGCCGAAGCCGCCGATCGAGGAAACCATGTTCCAGTCGGCGAACTGCGTGGAGTAGTCCGGGATACGCCGCGGCATGCCGGCCAGTCCCAGGAAGTGCTGCGGGAAGAACAGCACGTTCACGAAGATGGTCGACAGCCAGAAGTGCGTCTTGGCCAGCGTCATGTTGTACATGTGGCCGGTCCACTTCGGCAGCCAGTAGTACACCGCCGCCATGATGCCGAACACCGCACCCGGCACCAGCACGTAGTGGAAGTGCGCCACCACGAAGTAGGTGTCGTGGTACTGGAAGTCCGCCGGCACGATGGCGAGCATCAGGCCGGAGAAACCGCCGATCGAGAACATGAACAGGAAGGCGATGGCGAACAGCATCGGCGGCTCGAAGGTGAGCGAGCCTTTGAACATGGTCGCGGTCCAGTTGAAGATCTTCACGCCGGTGGGCACCGAGATCAGCATGGTCGCCAGCATGAAGAACAGCTGGCCGGCCAGCGGCATGCCCACCGTGAACATGTGGTGTGCCCACACGATGAAGGACAGGAAGGCGATCGAGGCGATGGCGTACACCATCGAGTCGTAGCCGAACAGCGGCTTGCGCGAGAACGCCGGGATGATCTCCGAGACCACGCCGAAGGCCGGCAGGATCATGATGTAGACCTCGGGGTGCCCGAAGAACCAGAAGATGTGCTGGTACATCACCGGGTCGCCGCCGCCGGCGGCCTGGAAGAAGCTGGTGCCGAAGAAGTGGTCGGTCAGCAGCATGGTCACCGCACCGGCCAGCACCGGCATCACGGCGATCAGCAGGTAGGCGGTGATCAGCCAGCTCCACACGAACATCGGCATCTTCAGCAGGCCCATGCCTGGTGCACGCATGTTCATGATGGTCACCACCACGTTGATGGCGCCCATGATCGAGGAGGCGCCCATCAAGTGCACCGCGAAGATCATCATCGGGAACGAGGTACCGTTCTGCAGCGCCAGCGGCGGATACATGGTCCAGCCGCCCGCCGGTGCGCCGCCCGGCACGAACAGCGTGGACAGCAGCAGCAGGAAGGCGAACGGCATGATCCAGAAGCTGAGGTTGTTCATGCGCGGCAGCGCCATGTCGGGCGCGCCGATCTGCAACGGCAGCATCCAGTTGGCCAGACCGACGAACGCCGGCATGACCGCACCGAAGATCATGACCAGCGCGTGCATGGTGGTCATGGAGTTGAAGAACATCGGATCGACCAGCTGCAGGCCGGGCTTGAACAGCTCGGCGCGGATCACCATGGCCATCGCGCCGCCGATGAAGAACATGGTCAGGCTGAAAACCAGGTACAGCGTGCCGATGTCTTTATGGTTGGTCGCCAGCAGCCAACGGCGCCAGCCCTTGGCCGGACCGTGGTGGTCGTGTTCGTCGTGGTGTGCGTGACCGGCCGCTTCGTGGGTGTGTGCAGTGCTCATGAACTCTTACTCCACCTTGGCGACGATCGCAGTCGTCGCGCTCTCATTTTCCGTCCCGACCGCGGCAGCCTCGGCGGCTTCGCCACCCTGCTGCTGCTTCAACCATGCGTCGTATTCGGCCTGCGGCTTGACGTGCACGACCACCGGCATGAAGCCGTGATCGCGGCCGCACAGCTCGGCGCACTGGCCGCGGTAGATACCGGGCTCGTCGGCGCGGAACCACAACTCGTTCACGAAGCCGGGAATCGCATCTTTCTTCATGCCGAACTGCGGTACCCACCAGGCGTGGATGACGTCGGCGGAGGTCAGCAGCACGCGCACTTTCGCGCCTACCGGAACCACCAGCGGGTGGTCGACCTCGAGCAGGTAGTTGGCGACCGAGTTGGGATCGATGCCGGAATTGAGCTGGCGCGCAGCGTCGCTGTCGCGGGCCAGGGTGGAGAAGAAGCTGACCTTCTCCTCCAGGTATTCGTACTGCCACTTCCACTGATAGCCGGTGACCTTGACCGTGATCTGCGAGTCGCGGGTGTCCTCGATGCGGATCAGGGTTTCGGCCGCCGGGATCGACATGCCGACCAGGATGGCCACCGGAATGATGGTCCAGATGATTTCCGCCTTGGTGCTGTGGTCGAACTTGGCCGCCACCGCGCCCTGCGAGTGACGGAACTTCACGATCGAATAGATCATGACGGCGAACACGACGACGGCGATGATCACGCAGACCCACAGGACCAGCATGTGCAGGCCGTGAATGTCCCGGCTCAGCTCGGTCACGCCGACCGGCATGTTCAGGTCCCAGGCCGCCAATGCCGCCCCAGCGGGCAGCAACGCTGCCAGACCGGCCGCGACGTATTTCAGAATCTTCGACATTGTCGCCAATGCTCCCATTGCTTCTTTCTATGCAGCCTTGAGCCTCAACCGTCCGTGTGCGGTCCGCGAGTGATCGACAAAGCGCTACTCGCGGCTCGCCCGCAGATCAGCCCCACGGTCCAAGTTCCCTTGGAGCGCGGGTGATTCGTTCACATTCCCCACCAATTGCTTGAGACGAACCGCGAGGCTGCGACGCTCGTCCTCTGTGAGAAACCTGCCCACTTCGCAGGCGCGGCCATGCGACTCCAAGGTGAGTCGACTGGGATGTTGCGCCGCCAGCGGGGCGTGGAGTTTAACCTTCACCCAATGTCGAGGAAATACCGCGTGCCGTTCGCCACGTGCGCTGTAATGTTGAACCGAGACGGAATCGGGGCTGACGATGATGATCTGGCGCTCGCTTCCGGCGCGCATCGAGGCACGTACCGCCCAGATCAGCAACGCGATTTCCAGGCCCGCGAACGGCAGAACCGGCCAGTAACCCTGCCAGGTGAAGAAGGCGGCAACGCCGAAGGTGCTCGTTGCAATGGTGGCAATGAAAACGCGCGCCGTGTGCTGCGTGAGCGAACAGCGGGCATTCAGCTCGAAGCGTCGTGTGCCATCGTCTTCGACGATCGGGTCCACGGCGACCGGGGAAGTCGGGCTGAGCTGCGGACCCAATGCAACGCCACTGTTCATGTCATGCGGAAATAACGGGAATCGGGCGAAAGCGCGTCCGGCCGGAAGGGGCCGCTATGCTAGCGGGACGTCGTCGCAGGCGCAACGCACAAATTGCGGACGGAAAAGGGATTTTTGCCGACCGGGGCGGTTGTGGTCAGGGGCCGGGATGCCAAGTTCGTGCCCGCGCATCCCGCGTCCGCGGCAGATTGAATAAGAGGCGAGGCACGGCTTTGGTCAACGCGCTGTTCCTCGCGCAGACGCCGCGGCCATACGGCCACTGGTCTCAGCCGCGCATGTATCAATGGCGGGGTTAAAAGTACCTGGGCGGTGCGCGATTGCGCGTCGTTCTGGCCAGATTCCACATAATCCAGCGATGCCAGTGGTCGGCCGAATGGCTGCTTTGGCGAGCGGCACATTTCGCTGTGGCCACGCCCGCCGCGACCCGATCTGCTCTTTTATGAAGTTGAAAAATCTAATCAATAGCCGGACAGCCTGATGTGTATCGCTATTTATATTTAGATTTTATTATCTGATTGCTAAGACCGCCGTCGCAGGTTCTCGATAGGGAAAAGCGCCTCGCCTCCCCGCTTCACCGACCCGCGCCCCTTCTCGCCGATCCAGGCATGGCCGTACACCACCTCCAGGCTGACCGGCAGCGAGCCGTTGTGGCGCAACGCTTCGCAGGCATCGAGAAACCCGGCTCCCGTCGTGCGGCCCGTGAGTCCGTGCCGGCGTCCGCGCGCGACGTTGGCCGAGCCGCTGCCTACCAGCTCGTCCAGCAACGCCCTTCCGTTGGAATAAGTGATGGTGAGCCGCTCGGTATCCATGACCGGCTCGGCAAAGCCCGCCCGCAGCAGCGCATCGCCCAGGTCGTGCATGTCGATGAAGCGGTGCACGTGGACGTGGTGGTCGAAGCGCGACCAGACCTGCCGCAGCTCCTTCAGCGAGTCCGGACCCAGCGTCGTAAACGTCACCAGGCCATTCGGGCGCAACACGCGCCGGATTTCCCCGAACACTGAATCCGGGCTACTGCACCACTGCAGCATCAGGTTGCTGAACACCAGATCGACGCTGCCATCGCGCAACGGCAACCGTTCCGCCGCGGCCGCCACCCGATCGAAGCGGCGAAACAGTCGTTGCTGCCGCTTGGCCCGCACCAGCATGCGTGGCGACAGATCCATCGCCATCACGCGCGCACCCGAATAGCGATCCTGCAAGGCACGGCTCGCGTGCCCGGTGCCCGCACCCAGATCGATCACCACTTCCGGCTCGAGCCGCACCACATCCAGTCGTTCGAGCAGCCGTTTGCGGATTTCCGCGTGTACGGCGGCCGATTCATCGAACGTGGTTGCACACGCGTCGAACGAACGACGCACGGCACGAGGATCGAGGAAAAATTCGTCAGGAGCTGGGTCGGGCGCGGACATGGCGGCGAAGACTAGCGTGGAATCAAGAGCAATGCGGATCGGCGTGTGTGCCTGGTGTGTTTTAGAAGGAAGGGCAGCTCTCGATTGAGAACGTGCAGTCCCTGGGGGTTTTACGGAGAGTAGCTGCGATTGGCGGTGTTTGGTCCGGTGGGCTTGGGTTCGGAGGTGGGTGCTCGATTGGCAGTGTGTGGATCCGGCGGGGGTGTCTCGTTTCGGGACCGCCGTGAACCCCTCCCTGGGGGCTGCCGTCGAAAACATCCTGTTTTCGAGGCTCCCGAAACGAGGCACCCCCGCCGGATCCGCAGAGGTTGTTAGGTCCGTGGCGCTCGGAGAGCGCGCTTCCGGAAAAGAAAGCTGGCACAACGTCTCGGGCGTCGTTCCGGGCGGGGCCACACATTTTCAGGATGAGAGGAGGAACAGGATGTTCCGAGTGAGCAAGCCTACAGGGACGTATTCACGTGCGGTCCTGGAAATGTGTGGCCCCGCCCGGAACGACGCCTAGCACCGCACTCGACGGGGTCTTGCACCTCGAAACCGACCAGAACCGCGACACTTTCAATCGAAGCAACTACTTCTCAAGGCGAACTCACGCCAGCAAACAATGCCGACAGAAGCGGGCGAGAGGGTTTCCTCGAGTCGGAATACTAGGCCGTCGCTGCTTCTGCGCTCTCCACCCGTCGACACGACGACTCCGTGCGCAATGCTTCCCCGCGGATGCCGAGCCGCTCGAACAGCTCGCGGTCGTGGTTTTCGTCCGGGTTCTCGGTGGTCAGGAGCTTGTCGCCGTAGAAAATCGAGTTCGCACCGGCCAGGAAACACAGCGCCTGTGTTTCATCGCTCATTTCGGAGCGGCCCGCTGACAAGCGCACGTACGCACGCGGCATCAGCAGGCGTGCGACCGCGATGGCTCGTACGAAATCGAACGGCTCGACTTTCGCCGCGCCATGCAGCGGTGTGCCTTCCACCTGCATCAGCTGGTTGATCGGCACGCTTTCCGGATGCTGCGGCAGCGTTGCCAGCGTATGCAGCAGCTGCGCGCGGTCGAGCTGCGTCTCGCCCATGCCGAGAATTCCGCCGCAGCAGACGTTAATGCCCGCTTCTCGCACCGCCTGCAGCGTATTCAGGCGATCCTGGTACGTGCGGGTGGTGATGATCTCCTTGTAATAGGACTCGGACGTGTCGAGGTTGTGGTTGTAGTAGTCCAGCCCCGCATCCTTCAACTGCTGCGCCTGCTCGGAATTGACCATGCCCAGCGTCACGCAGGTTTCCATTCCCATGGCACGCACGCCTTTCACCATTTCGACGATCTGCGCCAGCTGCTTCGGCTTGGGGCTGCGATAGGCGGCACCCATGCAGAAGCGGGTTGCGCCGTTGGCTTTCGCCACGCGGGCCTTCTCCAGCACGTCCTCCATGTCCATCAGCGGCTCGGACTTCAGCCCGGTCTCGAAACGGATGCTCTGCGAGCAATAGGCGCAGTCCTCGGGGCAGGCGCCGGTCTTGATCGACAGCAGGGTGCTCACCTGGACTTCGTTCGGATCGAAGTTGGCGCGGTGCACGCGCTGCGCGTGGTAGATCAGGTCGGCGAACGGCAGCGCGAACAGGGCGCGGATCTCATCGAGCTGCCAGTCGGTGCGGATTTCGCCGAGACGGCCGATCAGGGGCTGTGTCCGGGCGGCAGACAGGGCGCTGGAATTCGTCATGGGGCGGGAATTTCTCGTGACTTGAGCGGATATCGGGCGGCACAGGCAAGGGCCGCCACGGCAAAGTGGCGCGAAGTATTTCGAGTCGGCCGATCGCCTGTCAACCGGAAAACTCACATATGGTCGACAGTCTCCCATGCCGCTTGCGCGAACGGATCTGGCTGCGGACGCAAGCGCTGCTGTGGCCGCCGACCTGTGTCTTGTGCGGTGCTGCCGGGCAGTCGCCGGTCTTCGACCTGTGCGCGCCGTGCGAAGCCGACCTGCCGATCAATTCGTGGGCTTGCAGCATGTGCGCGCAGCCGCTGCAGGGCACAGGTCCGAAGGATGTGACGACCTCATTGCGATGCGGAGCGTGTCTGCGACGGCCGCGGCGCTTCGATTCAGCGTGCTGCCCTTTCCGTTACGCGTATCCGCTCGATCACCTGGTGCGCGCACTCAAGTATCACGGCGACGTCGCGCATGGTCGCGTGCTGGGCGAGTTGCTGGCGTATCGAATTCAGCAGACGCGCACGGGTAAGTTGCCCGATCTATTGCTGCCGGTGCCGCTCGCGTCGCGACGGTTTCGCGAACGCGGCTACAACCAGGCGATCGAGCTGGCGCGTTGCATCGAGCGGCGATTGCAGATCCCGATGCGGACCGATCTGGTCACGCGGATCCGTGAAACACGCGAACAGGCTGCGCTGCGAGGACGAGAGCGTCGCCGGAACATTCGTGGAGCGTTCGAGATGACCGGGCAGCTTCCCGCCAGTCACGTGGCCATCGTCGATGATGTGGTCACCACCGGCAGTACGGTGAACGAGCTCGCGCGAATACTGAAGCGTGCAGGAGTGGCGAAGGTCGAAGTCTGGGCAGTAGCGCGGACCGGCGGCGCTTCACGCTGAGGGCAGCTCAACGCTTCATCAAGGACGACCCCGCCCGGTGCCTCCCTTGGCCGGTCCGAACACGAGCACGAAAGCCGTGCCGCGCCCGCCGCGTCCGGTTTGTATCTCCACCGTGGCGCCGTGCAGCTCCGCGATGCGCTGGACGATCGACAACCCCAGTCCGCTGCCGATCGCCTCGTTGCCGAGGATGCGATAGAAGCGCTGGAACACCTGCTCGCGCTCTTCCTGCGGAATGCCGGGCCCGTCATCGCTCACCACCAGCCGAACGCCTTGACCCGCAGGGCCGCACTCCACGGTGACGTGCGCTTCGGGGCCTGAGTAGCGAACGGCATTGTCGAGGAGATTGCGCAGCAATACGCCCAGCAGATTCGGCACACCGCGAACCGTTACCGCGCGCAGCTCGGTTTCGATCGACACCCGCCGACTATCCAGCAGCGCCTGTTGTGCGCGGCATTCCTGCTGGATCAGCGTCGGCAGGTCGACCTCGGCGAATTTGTGCTGCTCGGCGCTGCGTACATCGATGCGCGCGAGCACCAGCAGCTGGTCGATGAGGCGGCTGGAACGATCGACGCTCACCAGCAGGTCCTCGCCTGCCCGCACCAGCTCCGTCTTGTTGCGGGCTGCATTCATGACCTGGGCGTTGGTACGAATGGCCGCCAGTGGCGAGCGCAACTCGTGCGAAGCATCCGCCGTGAAGCGCCGTTCCCGGTGCAGCGTTTCCTGCACGCGATTGAGCAGTCGATTCAGCGCTGCGAGCAGTGGCGCGACTTCCGACGGCGCATCGTCGGTCCGCACCGGCTGCAAATCATCGGGGGATCGCTGCGACACGCTGGCCGCCGAGCGCCGCAGCGGCACCAGGCTGCGCGTGAGAATCCACCAGATCAGGAACATGGCAAGAGGCAGCAGCACGGCGGCGATGGTGAGCAGATGCATCAGCGCCGACCAGGAGAGTTCCTTGCGACGCGTCAGCGGCTCCGCGATCTGCATCTGCAGAGTGCGTGGCGTGTTCCACGTCGAATAGGTGCGCCACGGCGCGCCGTCGACCTCGGTCCAGCCGAAGCCCTCGGCATCGAACGGGGCGAAGGGCCGCTCCGGCGCCAATTCGGTGCGATAGGCGGCCTGCATTTCCGCGGTCCAGATCTGGAACTGGATGTCGAACGGCTTGCGGTGCACCTCCGCGTGCATCAGCTCCACACCGAGCGAGGGGCCGTGCTCGCCGAGCTCGTGCTCGGCAAGCTGCAACAGCAGCATGCCGGCTTCGCTCAACGATTCATCGAACAGCCGTGCGCCTTCATCGACCGTCTGGTCGTAGATCAGGATGGCGCTGGCGGTCCACAGCCCCACGGTCAGCGCCAGCAGCAGCCCCAGCAGGCGGCTGCGCAGCGACCAGCGCCGCGGTTCCTCGGCGGTGCTACTGGGGATCGCCGGGAACGAAGTAGCCATGCCCATGCACCGTGCGGATGAGGTCTTTGCCGAATTTGCGACGCAGATGATGAATGTGCACTTCGATGGCGTTGCTCTCGATCTCGTCGCCCCACTGATACAGCGCCTGCTCGAGTTGGTAACGCGTATGCAGGCGACCGCGCTGGGCCAGCAGGTGAACCAGCAGCGTGTACTCGCGTGCTGTCAGAGAGACCGTGTCCTCACCGTGAGTCACGCGCCGTGTGGCTGGATCAATGGTGATGCCGCCATATCGCAATTGCGGCTCCGAGCGGCCCTGATAGCGGCGAATGGCGGCGCGCAGGCGCGCTGCGAGCTCATTGAGATCGAACGGCTTGATGATGAAATCGTCGGCGCCGCAGTCCAGTCCTTCTATGCGTTCGGTCACCTGATCGCGCGCGGTCACGATGAGTACCGGCATCGCGTAGCCCTTCTGGCGCAGGTTTGCCAGCACTTTCATGCCGTCCTGTCGGGGCAATCCCAGGTCCAGCAGCACGGCCGCATGATCGCATTCGAGCGCGGCGGATTCGGCGCCCACGCCGTCGCGCACCCAGTCCACCGCATAGCCGAGCTGCTCCAGGCCGGTTCGCACCGCCTTGCCGAGCAGAACGTCATCTTCCACGAGCAGAACACGCATACCCATTCGTCGTCGTCATCGGTCCGCTCAAGAGTAGCTCAGCCCCTTAAGCGCTTCTTAAGAATTTGGAACTAGTGTTGCGGGTCCTGTCATTGCCATCGTGCGGAGCATCCGTGTATCAGCCGAGATGCTGTCTTCGGAGGTCGAGCTTCCTCCCGCTTCTTACCTGCGCCGTGCTGGTTTCCCCCGGTGCAGCGTGGGCCGATGACGCATCGCTGCCGAGTCTGTCGCTGTCGCAAGCGCAGACACAGGCTGCGGGCATCCAGCTGCAGGCCGTGCAAGCCGTTCGCAGCGGACAGGTGGATGAGACCGGCGGCGTCCGGCTGACCGGACGTGCGATTGTCCCCGGTGACAATTCAGGGATCATCCTGAGCGCCGTTGCGGGGCAACTCGCAGCCGTGCTGGTTCAACCGGGGGCCGAAGTTCGGGTCGGACAACCGCTGGCGCGCATTTACAGCGCGGAGCTGGCGACATTGCAGCGTGAATATCTGCATGCGCGAGCCGAAGCCAACGTCGCGTCGAGCCGGTTGAAACGCGACGAAGCCCTCTTTCGGGACGGCATCATCGCCGAGGCGCGCCTGCGGGAAACGCGCGCCGCCCTCGAAATAGCGAACGCAACCCAGCAGGAGCAGCGCCGTGCACTCGTCATTGCAGGCTTCAGCGAAGCCGGGCTGGAGCGCCTGACGTCGGCCTCGATCTCTTCCGAAGTGACGGTACACGCACGCACTGCCGGCGTCGTGCTCGAACAGCCGGTTGCCGGCGAACGGGTGGAACCCGGTGCCACGCTCTTCCGGATCGCGCCCACCGGACGCTGGTGGCTGGAGCTGAACGCATCCAGGCAGCAGGAAGGCGAGATTCGCATCGGCGACAAGGTGGCCGTCGTCGGTTGCGAAGCGCAGGGGCGCATCATCGCCGTGGGTACGCAGCTGAGCGCGTCCAGCCAGACCGTTGCGGTGCGCGCCGAGATCTCCGAAGCGGCGTCTTGTCTCAGGTCGAACCAGTACATCGAAGCAAGCGTTGCGCCGGCGAGCGTTCCCGCCGGGCTGGTCAGCGTTCCGGCCAGTGCCATCGTCCGCAACGGCGAGCGCGAGTTCGTCTTCGTCAAGCAAGACGAACGCTTCACACCGGTGCCGGTGAGCGTGCAGCGCCGGCTGGGGCAACAGGTCTGGCTGAAGGGCGGTCCCGCCGAAGGAACCGACGTGGCCAGCGCCGGCACCGCGGCCCTGAAAGGCGCCTGGCTGGGCTTGGGCGTTGCAGTGGCAACCGACGACGCAACCTAGCGGCTGGCCGCGTTCATACCGAGGCTGATCGCTGCCCATGCTCTCCCGTCTCATCGCCTTCTCGCTCTCGCAGCGGCTGTTCGTGATCGTTCTGACTGCGCTGCTGATCGCGGCCGGTGCTCTCGCGCTGCGCGAATTGCCCATCGATGCGTTTCCCGACATCTCCACCACGCAGGTGAAGATCATCATGAAGGCGCCGGGCATGACGCCCGAGGAAGTGGAAACCCGCATCACCGCGCCGATCGAGCAGGAGCTGCTCGGCATTCCGGGCCAGACCATGCTGCGTTCCCGGTCGAAGTACGCGATCGCGGACATCACCATCGATTTCGAGGACGGCACCGACATCTACTGGGCGCGGCAGCAGGTGGGCGAGCGCCTGGCGAATGCGCTGCCGAACCTGCCCACGTCGGCCTCGGGCGGACTGGCGCCGATCTCCACGCCGCTCAGCGACATGTTCATGTTCACGGTCGACGGTCCGTTGTCGCTCGCCGAGAAGCGCACGCTGCTGGATTGGACCATCCGGCCGCAGCTGCGCAGCATTGCAGGCGTAGCGGACATGAATGCCTTGGGCGGCTACGTGAAGAGCTTCGAGGTCGTCGTCGACCATGCGGCGCTGGCGGCGCGCGGCCTGTCGCTCACCAATCTCCAGGACGTGCTCGCCGAGAACAATCGCAACGACGGCGCCGGCCGCATCGCGGAAAACGAGGAGTCGCTGCTCGTGCGCAGCGAAGGCAGCATCAGCACGCTCGATGACGTGCGCAACGTGGTGATCGCGGTTCGCGACGATCAGCCGATTCGCGTCGGCGACATTGCGCAGGTGCGTGTGGGAGCGCTGACCCGTTATGGTCTGGTCAATCAGGACGGCACAGGCGAAGCCGTGGAGGGCCTGGTGCTCGGTTTGAGCGGCGCCAACGCCCGGGACGTGGTCGAGCAGGTGCGGACCAAGCTCCAGGAGATCGAATCGACGCTGCCGGAAGGCACTACGCTGGTGCCGTTCTACGATCGCGGCGAACTGATCGGGCGTGCCGTAGGCACGGTCACCAAGGCGCTCGGCGAAGCCATCGTGCTGGTCCTGATCCTGCTGTTCCTGTTTCTTGGGAATTTCCGCGCGGCGCTGGTGGTCGCGGCGATTCTGCCG
The DNA here is from genome assembly GCA_035556415.1 of Povalibacter sp. Lineage (GTDB taxonomy): Bacteria > Pseudomonadota > Gammaproteobacteria > Steroidobacterales > Steroidobacteraceae > Steroidobacter. The sequence continues at coordinate 45,488 of DATMEZ010000155.1, read as the reverse complement.
CTTTCCGCGCTGGCCACGTTCCTGGCGATGAATCACTTCGGTTTGTCGGCCAACCTGATGTCGCTCGGCGGGCTGGCCATCGCCATCGGTCTGCTGGTGGATGCCGCGGTGGTCGTGGTGGAGAACATCGAAGCGCGTGCGCCGCAGCTCTTGCGTGAAGGTCACGGCCGCTTGCACGTGATCTTTCGCGCGTCGCAGGAAGTGGCGGTTCCTGTGGCTTCGGGCATCGTCATCATCATCATCGTTTTCCTGCCGCTGCTGTCGCTGCAAGGCCTGGAAGGCAAGCTGTTCGCGCCGGTGGCGCTGACGATCGTGTTCGCGCTCGCCAGCTCGCTGCTGCTGTCGCTGGTGGTCATTCCGGTGCTGTCGTCCTTCCTGCTCGGTGTGGTCGACCACGAACCGCCGCGCTTCGTGCGCTGGCTCGAGTCGCGCTACAGCCGCTCGCTCGACTGGATTCTCGGCCACGAGCGCATCGTGTACGGCGCGGCGCTGGCGAGCCTGGTCGTGGCCGCGGTGCTGTTTGCGTTCATCGGCAAGTCGTTCCTGCCGACCATGGACGAAGGCGATCTGGTGATCCAGCTGGAGAAGGTTCCGTCGATCAACCTGGAGCGCTCCAGCGAGATCGATCGCGACATCCAGCGCGCCATTCTCGAGCGCGTGCCCGAAGTGTCGAAGATCGTCTCGCGCGTCGGTACCGACGAGCTGGGCCTGGACCCGATGGGCGTCAACGAGACCGACAAGTTCCTCGTCCTGAAGCCGCGCTCCGAATGGCGCGTCAAGGACAAGGACTGGCTGGTCGACCAGATCCGCCAGATCGGCGATGAGTTCGCGGGCGTGACTTTCAGCTTCACGCAGCCGATCGACATGCGCGTTTCGGAGCTCATTTCGGGTGTGCGCGGCGATCTTGCCGTGAAGATATTCGGACCTGATCTCACGCAGCTCGACACTCTGGCACAGAAGATCGCTGCCACGCTGCGCGGCATCCAGGGCAGCGAAGACGTGGTGGCGGCCGCGAACGAGGGCCTGCAATACCTGCAGGTCGACATCGATCGCACGGCAGCGGGGCGCGCCGGGCTGAGCGTCGAAGACATACAGAACGATCTGCGCACGCTGGTGGAAGGCCGCACGGTGGGCGTGGTGCTGGAAGAAAGCCGGCGCTTGCCGCTGCTGGTGCGCGGCGACGAATCCATGCAGCTGTCGCCGCAGCTGTTCCAGCAGGTCCAGCTGCCGCTCGATGACGGCCGGGCGTTGCCGCTGTCGAACCTGGCGCGGCTGGTGGTTCGCGAAGGGCCGTTGAAAGTGGACCGGGAAATGTCTTCGCGCATGGCGGTGGTGCGGGCCAACGTGCGCGATCGCGATCTCGTCGGCTTCGTCGAGGAAGCACAGCGCGCGATCGCCGAAGCCGTGCCGCTGCCGCAGGGCTACTACCTGGCCTGGGGCGGCCAGTTCGAGAACCAGCAGCGCACGGCCGCGCGATTGGCGGTGGTCGTGCCGCTGGCGCTGGCGCTCATCTATCTGCTGCTGTTCGTCACGCTGGGTTCGTTGCGTCAGGCTTCGCTGGTTTTCACCAACATTCCGTTCGCGATGGTGGGCGGCGTGTTCGCACTGGCGCTCACCGGTGAATACCTCTCGGTGCCCGCCTCGGTTGGCTTCATCGCGCTCATGGGCATCGCCGTGCTCAACGGCCTGGTGATGATCAGCTACTTCAATCAGCTCAGCGCCCGGACGAGCGATGCGCGTGAAATCGTCGTAGCTGGTTCGCGCCGTCGATTGCGGCCCGTACTCATGACCGCGAGCATCGCGGCGCTCGGTCTGGTGCCGCTGCTCTTTGCCACCGGGCCGGGCTCGGAGATTCAGCGCCCGCTGGCGATCGTCGTCATCGGCGGGCTGGTCAGCTCGACGCTGCTCACGCTGGCGCTGCTGCCCAGCCTGTTCCGGCGCTTCGGTTTGCAGAAGGCGGCCGCATGAACGATCAAAGCTACGATTGCCTGCTGACGCTCGCCCTGCCGGCCGATCTGGAGGAAGAGGTGCTGGATCACCTGGCGGTGCATCCGGAATGGGTCGGCGGCTTCTCCGTGACGCACGCCGAGGGCATTGGCCGCGGCAATCTGCTGCGTTCGACGATGGAACAGGTTCGCGGCCGTTCACGCCGCCGCCTGGTGCAGATCGTGATGAAAAGCGAGCATGCGCAGGCGCTGCTCGACAGTCTGCGCCAGGTTTTCGTCACCTCCGAGATGGCGTGGTGGACCTCGCCCATCAATGGTTTCGGGAGATTCGCATGAGGTCGGCCGCCTGCGCCCTGATCCTTTGCACGGTGACGAGCGGTGTCGGCGCGGCGGACTATTTTTCCGTCCTGCCGTCAGGCAGCGCGGTCCACGATGCGCTCGAACGGTCTCCGCAAGTTGTCATCGCACGTGAGCAGATGAGCATGGCAACTGCGCGCGAACGGCAGTTGCGAGCCGGCGTGCATGAGTGGGCGATCGGAGCGAGGGGACAGCGACGAACGGACGCCGCAGGCATCACCTACTCCGAAGAACAGTACGAGCTGTCGAGAGGACTGCGCTGGCCCGGCAAGGCTGCTCTGGATCGCGCGCTCGGCGCTCAAGCCGTCAACGTCGGTGAGCTAGCATTCGAGGACGCCTGGCATGAAGCGGGCCGCACTTTGCTGGACGGCTGGTTCTCATGGATACGTTCGCTGGAGACGGCCAGGCAGATGGATGCCGAGGTCAAGCTGTTGCAGGAGCAGCTGCGGACCGTCGAGGCGAGAGTGCGAGCCGGAGATGCGCCGCGGGTGGAGCAGGCGCTGGCACAGACCGAAGTCGACCGGGCCGCAGCTGCGGCCACCGCAGCGCAGCTCGAAGCCGCCAAAGGGGCGCTGGCGTTGCGTCGGCAGTTCCCCGCGCTGCAGGTGGTCGAGCCTGCGTCGACCGATATGCCGCAGGCCATCGAGGAATCGGACGACGCCTGGAAGCAGCGCATCGTGAATGCCAACCACGAGCTGCTGTTGGCCGAAGCCCTGCACGAGGACGCCCGGCTTGTCGCCAAGCGCTCGAGTCGGGAGCGGCTGCCCGATCCGACCGTCACTTTGCAGTTCAGCAACAATCTCGACGGCAACGATCGCGTCGTGGGCGTCGGCATCATCATGCCGATCGGCGGAGCACGCCGGCGCGCCGAGCATGCCCTGGCCGTCGGGGAGGCGAGCATTGCCGAGCAGCGCGCACGCGAGGCGAGACTGAAGGTGGAAGCCGATGCCGAACAGGCGATTCTCGCGGCGCGCGCAACTCACTCGCAGTGGCAGCGACTGTCGCAGGTTGCCTCGCAAAGCGATCTGAACGCAGCGACCGTGGCGCGTGGCTACGGCCTCGGCGAGTTCACCGTTGCCGAACTCATCGCTGCACGTCGACAGAGCCAGGAAGCGGCGCTTGCGGCCGTGCTGGCCCGACTCGATGCGCTCGAAGCGGCTGCCCGTCTACGCCTGGACGCTCACCAGCTCTGGACCGCCGACAACCATCCCGAGGAGCAGTAGCGCTACTTGAGCACGTACTCCAGCGCGATGCCGACGAACACTGCCATCCCGAAATAGTTGTTGTTGAGGAAGGCGCGGAAGCAGTTCGCCGGCTGGCGCGCGCGGATCAGGTATTGCTGATACAGCGCAAAAATCGCGGCGACGGCCAGACCCAGGCCGTACCACAAGCCCAGCTCCAGCTCGCGCCCGGCGAGCCATAGCGCGAACAGAGTCATCAGCTGCATCACGCCGATGATGAAACGATCGGCATCTCCGAACAGCAGCGCGCTGGAGCGAATGCCGAGCTTGCGATCGTCCTCGCGATCGACCATCGCGTACATGGTGTCGTATGCCATCGTCCACAGCAGGCCCGCGATGAACAGCAGCCAGGCCATCCGCGGCACTGCGTTGGTGTGCGCGGCATAGGCCATCGGCACCGACCAGGTGAACGCCGCGCCGAGATAGAACTGCGGGATCGGGAAGAAACGCTTCATGAACGGATACGTGAGCAGCAGTCCGCCGCCGACCAGCGCCATCAGCTGTGTCAGCCGGTTGAGCGTCAGCACCAGGCCGAGCGCGATCAGGCTCAGGCCGATGCACAGCGCCACGGCCTCGATGGGATCGGCCTGGCCGGTGACCAGCGGGCGGCCGCGCGTGCGCTCGACGTGACCGTCGAAATTGCGGTCGGCGAAATCGTTGATGGCGCAGCCGGCCGAGCGGGTCAGCACCGTGCCGAGCACGAACACCACGAACACGTGGCCGTCGGGCCGGCCACCCGAGGACAGCCACAGCGACCACAGCACCGGCCACAGCAACAGCCAGATGCCGATCGGCTTGTCCAGGCGCATCAGGCGCGCGTACGCCGTCGCCTTGGCGGCCACGGCAGGGAGAATTTCAGCGACGAATACCGTGGCAGTGATGCGATGACCAAGCCAGCGCAGACGGGCACCGAGGTCGGGAGAAGAGGACATGGCGAAGAAAATCCTAGACTTTGCCGAACTGCTCGCCGCGGCCGGTCCAGCGACGCAGCAGCGGCGGTATGTTGGCCTCATTCGCGGCCAGCATCAATTCCGCGGTCTGCTGCACTTTGGGCAACAAGTCGGCATCGCGCATGAGATCGGCGACGCGCATCTGCATCAAGCCCGTCTGCCTCGTGCCTAGCAGCTCGCCGGGTCCACGCAGCTCCAGATCGCGGCGCGAGATTTCGAAGCCGTCATTGGTGGCCCGCATCACCGACAGGCGCTCGCGTGCGACTTCCGTCAGCGGCGAGCGGAACAGCAGCACGCAGTTGCTCTCCGCCGAGCCGCGACCGACGCGGCCGCGCAGCTGATGCAGCTGCGCCAGTCCCATGCGCTCGGCATTCTCGATCACCATCAGACTGGCATTCGGCACATCGACGCCGACCTCGATCACGGTGGTGGCCACCAGCAGATCGATCTCGCCGGCCTTGAAGCTGTTCATGACGGCGTCTTTATCACGCGGCGTCATGCGGCCGTGTACCAAGCCCACTTTCAACTCCGACAGCGCTTCGGCCAGTACGCGTGCCGTTTCTTCCGCAGCCTGGGCGCTCAGCTGTTCGGACTCTTCGACCAGTGGACAAACCCAATAGGCTTGTCGCTTCTGCCGGCACGCATCGCGGATGCGCAGCACGACTTCGTCACGCCGGCCCTCCGGCAGCGCCACCGTCTTGACCGGAGTACGCCCGGGCGGCAGTTCGTCGATCACCGACACGTCGAGGTCGGCATACGCCGTCATGGCCAGCGTGCGGGGAATCGGCGTTGCCGTCATGATGAGCTGGTGCGGATAGCGCCCCGAGGCCGCGCCTTTTTCACGCAGCAGCAGTCGTTGATGCACGCCGAAGCGATGCTGCTCATCGACGATCACCAGTCCGAGCCGTTTGAACTCGACGCTTTCCTGGAACAGCGCGTGCGTGCCGATTGCGATCTGGGCTTGCCCGGAGGCGAGATCGGCGAGTGCCCGCGTGCGTGCTGCGCCACTGCGTTTTCCAGTGAGCAACGCCAGCTCCAGGTTGAGCGGCGCGAGCCAGGCGGCGAAGTTGCGGCCGTGTTGCTCCGCCAGCAGCTCGGTCGGCGCCATCACCGCAGCTTGGAAGCCTGCCTCCACGGCACGCACCGCGGCGAGCGCCGCGACGACCGTCTTGCCGCTGCCGACATCACCCTGCACCAGTCGCAGCATCGGATTGGACTGGGTCAGATCCTTTTCGATTTCCTGCCAGGTGCGCGCCTGGGCTCCGGTCAGTTCGAACGGCAGCGCAGCCTGGAACTGCGGCAGCAGTGAAGTCTTCGGCAGCAACGGCCAACCCGGATCGTGCTGGATCTGCTTGCGCAACAGACGCAGGCTCAGCTGGTGCGCCAGCAACTCTTCGAACGCGAGCCGGCGCTGCGCCGGGTGCTGGCCGCTCGACAGCAGTTCGAGGCTGGCATCCGGCGGCGGCCGGTGCACGTATTCCAGCGCTTCGCGCAGCGACGGCAGATCCAGATCCTTCAGCACTGCTGCCGGCAGCCAGTCGCGCACGGTTTCGTTGGCGACTTCACGCAGCGCCATCGTGGTCAGCTGTCGCAGGCGTCCTTGTTGAATGCCTTCGGTCAGCGGATAGATCGGCGTCAACGAGGATTCGACGCTGTTGGCCGCATCGGCGGCGACGCGCCGATACTCCGGATGCACGATCTCGAATCCGCTTGGGCCGCGGCGAATTTCGCCGAAACAGCGGATGCGCGCGCCGCGCGCCAGTCCTTGCTGCTGGGCCGATGAGAAATAGAAGAACCGCAGCGTCAATGCACCCGAGCCGTCGGCCAGTCGGCACAACAGCTGGCGGCGGCCGCGGAAAGCGACCTCGGTGAGTTGCACTTCGCCTTCGACCACCGCGCGCTCGCCCGCTTGCAGCGAGCCGATGGGAACGATCTGCGTGCGATCCTCGTAGCGCAGCGGCAGCAGGAACAACAGGTCCTGGATGGTCTCGATGCCGAGCCTGCCCAATCTTTCGGCCAACGCCTCGCCGACCCCGCGCAACGAAGTGACGGGGCGCGACTCGGCCGTCGTCGCAAGCGAGCTTGCGCGAGCCGAGTCTCTCACTCCATCTCCACCACGCAATCCATTTCGACAGCGGCTCCCTTCGGCAGCGCGGCGACCTGGATCGCGGCGCGCGCCGGATACGGCTCCTTGAAATATTCGGCCATGATCTGGTTCAGCAGCGCGAAATGGCTGAGATCGATGAGAAAGACGTTGAGCTTGGCGACCTTGGAGAAGTCCGCGCCAGCCGCGGTCACGATGGCCTGTAGATTGTCGAACACGCGGCGGATCTGCGCCTCCATCGAGCGGGTCTCCAGTTCGCCGGTGGCCGGGTCCAGCGGAATCTGTCCGGACACGTACACCGTGTTGCCGCATTTCACGGCCTGCGAGTAGGTGCCGACGGCCTTGGGGGCATCGTTCGTTGCAATGATGGTGCGCGCCATGATGAAAGTCCTGTGAGGGCGGAGGAAGCCGCGGGTCGTGCCAGGGTCGACCGTGCGGACGAAAGCGTGATTCTAAGGACACTGCGATTTGGCCGTCACGCCCGCGTACGCGGCAATCCGTCTTCCCCGATGGATTGTCTCCCTCCGATCGAGTCGGCGCGGGTTCTGCGGCCGACAGCGGCGACTCAGGGGTGCCGCCTCGTCCTCTCACGCCAGCATGCGCGTGACGCGCAGCACTTCCGGCATCTTGCGCAGATTCTTGATGACGCCGGCCAGGTGTTTGCGGTCGCGCACCTGCAGGTCGAAGATCAGCGTCGAGGCGTCGCCGTCGCGCTCATCCACCCGCACGTGCTCGATGTTGGTGCCGGTGGAGGCGATGTTGGAGGCGATCGCCGCCAGCGCGCCCATGCGGTTGCTGACATCGATGCGGATTTCGACGTTGAACAGCCGCTCGACGTTCTGCTGCCAGGTGACCGACAGCCACTTGTCCAGCTGCTTGCGGTAGTTGCGCAAGTTGCCGCACACCTCGCGGTGGATGACCACGCCGCGGCCGCTGGACAGGTACGCCATGATGGGATCGTTCGGGATCGGGAAGCAGCAGCGCGCGTAGCTGACGACCATGCCTTCGGTGCCGGCGATCGCCAGCGGACCCGATGACGGCACCGGCTCGGCGGGCGGCTGTGCATCGGTCGGCAGTAACCGCCGCGCCACCAGCGGTGCGAGCCGCTCGCCCAGGCCGATTTTCTCGTACATCTCTTCCGGGCTCTTCAGACTCAGCTCGGCAGCGGCGGCGCGCGCGCGCTCGTCGGGAATCTTCTTCAGGGCCAGCGACAGATCGCCCAGCGCCTGGTTCAGCAGCCGCTTGCCCAGCTCCACCGCCTCGGAGTGCTTGAGTCCTTTCAGGTAGTGGCGAATCGCGGCGCGCGCCTTGGCTGTCACGACGAAGTTGACCCATGCCGGATTCGGCGTCGCGCCCTTCGCGGTGATGATCTCGACCGTCTGGCCGTTGCGCAGCGGTGTGCGCAGCGGCACCAGGCGGCGATCGACTTTCGCTGCGACGCAGTGATTGCCGATGTCGGTGTGTACCGAGTAAGCGAAATCGACGGCAGTGGCGTTGCGCGGCAGTCGGCGGATTTCGCCGCGCGGCGTGAAGACGTAGACCTTGTCCGGGAACAGGTCGACCTTGACGCTCTCCATGAACTCTTCGGAGTTGCCGCCGTGCTGCATCTCCATCAGCTGCTGCAGCCATTCGGCTGCGCGGTCGCGGTAGAGGCGGCCTTGATCCTCGCCGGTCTTGTACTGCCAGTGTGCGGCGATGCCCGACTCGGCGGTGCGGTGCATGTCCTCGGTGCGGATCTGCACTTCGATCGGCATGCCGTTGGGGCCGAACAGCGTGGTGTGCAACGACTGATAGCCGTTGATGCGCGGGATCGCGATGTAATCCTTGAAGCGGCCCGGCATCGGGCGATACAGGCTGTGCACCAGGCCGAGCGTGCGATAGCAGGTGTCGATGTTGTCGACCACGATGCGGAAGCCGAAGACGTCGACGATGGCGCTCAGCGGCGCGCGGTTGCGGCGCATCTTCTGATAGATGCTGTAGAGATGCTTCTCGCGGCCTTCGACCCGGCCCTGGATGCCGGCCTTGGCGAGCCCGGTGCGCAGGTTGTCGGCAATCTTGCCGACGAACTGCTTCTGATTGCCGCGCGCTTTCTTCAACGCGCGTTCGATGATGCGGTGGCGTTCCGGGTACAGCGACTTGAAGCCCAGCTCTTCCAGCTCGGACTTGACCGAATGGATGCCGAGGCGATTGGCGATCGGCGCGTAGATTTCGAGCGTCTCGCGCGCGATGGTGCGGCGCTTGGCCGGCGGCATTGCGCCGAGCGTGCGCATGTTGTGGGTGCGGTCGGCCAGCTTCACCATCACTACGCGGATGTCGCGCACCATGGCGAGCAGCATCTTGCGGAACGATTCCGCTTGCGCCTCGGCGCGGCTACGGAACTGGATCTGGTCGAGCTTGGAAACGCCGTCGACCAGCTCGGCCACCTCGGCGCCGAAGCGCTCGGCGATCTCGTCCTTGGCGGTCTCGGTGTCCTCGATGACGTCGTGCAGGATGGCGGCGACGATGGTCTGCGCATCCAGGTGCAGATCGGCGAGGATGTCGGCCACCGCCACTGGATGCGCGATATACGGCTCGCCGCTTAAGCGCTTCTGGCCTTCGTGGGCGTGGGCGCCGAACTCATAGGCATCGCGAACGCGATCGACCTGCGCCGGCGGCAGGTAGGTTTCGAGCTTGTTGAGAAGCTGAGTGACGCCTATCGAGCGTCTTCCCGTCGGCAGCAATCCCAGAATGGAAGACGCATAGTCCATGAGGGGCGCCGTGAAGCGACGGCGGGATCAGTCCTGCCGATCAGTCTCCCAGGCCGAGGTGCGGCGCGCGCAGCTCACCGGACATTTCCGCGTCCGGCATCATTTCCGGCATCGGGCGCTGTTCGACCTCGTCGAGGATTTCCGGGCCGATGTGGCCGGCAGCGACTTCGCGCAGCGCCACTACGGTCGGCTTGTCGTTTTCCCAGTCCAGCGTCGCTTCCGCGCCGTTGGCCAGCTTGCGGGCGCGCTTGGAGGCGACCATGACCAGCTGGAACAGGTTGGGAACGTGCTGCAAACAGTCTTCGACAGTGATGCGGGCCATGAAAACCTCAAACCTCGAACGGGAAAGCGCCTGGCGGGGTGCCGGGGCGCAAAAAGTATAGCGTAAGGAGCGTCGGCCAGTGGAATCTGCGCGGCAAACCGCGAGCACACGGGTCGGCCAGGCCTGCTGTCCAGCGCGTCGTTGCGCCGAAATTCCCGGCTGGCAAGCAGTGGAACTAGCGGGCACACGACGCGCCGGCGCGGCCGGTCGTGGGAAGCCTCGCACAAATCCGCTACCATTGCGCCCCCCGCCGGCCGGCCGCGGCTCACGCCCCGAGCATCGCTGGCAGAAAAAATCGGCGCTGTCTTAAGAATTTGCCTTTGATGTAGCGGAGACGAGGAATGAAGTTTCGACCGACCCTGCTGGCGCTCGGCCTGGGTGTGATTGCCACTGCCGCGAGCATGACCGCAAGCGCCGAGGGCAATGCCGAGAAGGGCAAGACGCTGGCCTACACCTGCCACGGTTGCCACGGCGTCCCCAACTATAAGAATGCCTATCCGACCTACACCGTGCCGCGGCTCGGCGGTCAGAACGCCCAATACCTCGCCACCGCGCTGGGCGAATACGCCTCCGGCGACCGGCCGCACCCCACCATGCATTCCCAGGCAGCCAGCCTGAGCGAGCAGGATCGGGCCGACATCGCCGCCTATCTGCGCTCCAACGGCGTGCAGCCGGGCGAAGTGGTCGGCACGCCGCCGCCGGCAACCCAGGTCTGCGTCGCCTGCCACGGTGCCGATGGCGCCAAGCCTTTGCAGGAAGACTATCCCGTGCTCGCCGGGCAGTACCCGGACTACATCGTGCAGGCGCTGAAGGACTACAAGGCCGGCAAGCGCAAGAACCCGATCATGGGTGGCATCATCGGCGGCGTGAAAGAGAAGGATTTCGAGGCCATCGCCCAGTTCTTCGCCCGGCAGGGCGGCGGCCTGTGCAGCACCGATCAGATCCGCAAGCACGGCAAGTGCGAGCGGAACTAGGCGACAAGGCGCGCAGCTCGCGCCTGGACAATGGCGGTTGAGGCCGATGGAGCGCTTTCGCGCATTTCGGATCCATAGCGAGAACGGCCGGATCGTCCCGCGCATGGAAAGCATCGCGCTCGACGACCTCGCCGCCGGCGAGGTCGTGGTCCGCGTCAGCCATTCCACCATCAATTTCAAGGACGCACTGGCGGCCACCGGCAAGGGCAAGATCCTGCGCCGCTATCCGCTGGTCGGCGGCATCGACCTGGCCGGTACGGTCGCCTCCTCTTCCGATCCGGCGTTCCAGGTCGGTGAGAAAGTGCTGGTCAACGGCTGCGGCCTGTCGGAGACGCACGACGGCGGCTACGCCGAATACGCGCGGCTGAAAAGCGACTGGGTAGTGCCGATTCCCGCCGGGCTCGACGAATACCAGGCAATGGCGCTGGGCACGGCCGGCTACACCGCCGCGCTCGCCATCCATCGCATGGAACAGAACGGCCAGCAGCCGGGCAACGGCGAAGTGGTCGTGACCGGCGCCAGCGGCGGCGTCGGCAGTCTTGCCGTCGACATGCTGGCGGGTCGCAGTTATCGAGTCGTTGCCGTGTCGGGCAAGGCCGCGGCGGACGACTATCTGAAACAGCTTGGCGCCGCCCGAATCCTGCGGCGCGACGCCATCGATCTGGGCTCGCGCCCGCTCGAAGAAGCGCAATGGGCCGGCGCCATCGACAACGTCGGTGGCGAGCTGCTGACCTGGCTCACGCGCACCACCGGGTTCTGGGGCAATATCGCCAGCATCGGCCTGGCCGGCAGCGCCGAGCTCAAGACCACGGTCATGCCGTTCATCCTGCGCGGTGTGAATCTGCTCGGCATCAATTCGACGTTCACGCCGCGGCCGCTGCGCCTGGCGGTGTGGCAGCGGCTGGCAACGGATCTCAAACCGCGGCATCTCGACCGGATCGCCAATCGCACGCTCGGCTTCGATGAGCTGCCTGCTGCGTTCGATGACTTCATCCAGGGCAAGGTCACCGGTCGCACCGTCGTGCGCATTGCCGAGCGCTGATGAATCGCCCGGTGCTCATCGCTGGCGCATCGCAGCTGGGGATTTCCCTGAGCCCGACCCAGGCCGAGCAGTTGCTGCGGCTGCTGGACGAGCTGGACGACTGGAACCAGCGCATGAATCTCACCGCGATCCGCGAGCGCGGCCAGCAGATCACCAAGCATCTGCTCGACAGCCTGTCGGTGCAGCCCTTCCTGCGCGGCACGCGCGTCGTCGATGTGGGCACCGGCGCGGGCTTTCCGGGCATTCCGCTGGCGATCGTCAATCCTGAACGCGAGTTCACGCTGCTCGACTCGACCGGCAAGAAGCTCAAGTTCATCGATCACGTGGCGCAGCTGCTGGAACTGCCCAATATCAAGACCTTGCACACGCGCGCCGAGGACTACAAACCCGAGCAGCGCTTCGACATCGTGATTTCGCGCGCGGTTGGTCCGGTCGTGCGGTTCATGCAATGGTCCAGCCATCTATGTGTCGGCGGCGGGCGACTGCTGGCGATGAAAGGCCGCTACCCTCACGAGGAACTGGAAAAATTACCCAATGGCTGGAAACTCGCGGCGGTGCATCGGCTGGAGGTGCCCGGTCTGGACGAGGAGCGCCATGTTGTGGAACTCTGCCGGTCGCACGACAAGGCCTAGGACCGCGGGGCGCTAGGCTGCGGGCGCCGGCAAGAGTAAAAGGCAAATCTCGCGCTTACGGCGCGCGCATCCACGGCAGCGATCGCGATTTCCCATGATGAAAATCGACTTTCTCTTTTTCCGTTTTCGGCCGATGCGCGCCGCGCAGCGTCCCTAGTCCGTGTCCATGCAACGCATTCTCGCCATCACCAATCAGAAAGGCGGCGTCGGCAAGACGACGACCAGCGTGAATCTGGCCGCGTCGCTGGCCGCGACCCGCCGCCGCGTGCTGCTGATCGACTGCGATCCGCAGGGCAACGCCACCATGGGCTGCGGCGTGGACAAGCTCACGGCGCAGCGCACGACCACCGACGTGCTGCTGGGCGAGGCCGATGCGGCCGCCACGCTGGTGAACATCGATTACGCCAACTTCCGGCTGATGCCGGCAAACCAGGACCTGGTGGCCGCCGAAGTGGAATTGACCGGCAAACCCGGCTGCGAAGCACGCCTGCGCGAAGCGCTGCGTCCGGTCCTCGACCAGTTCGACGTCGTGCTGATCGACTGCCCGCCTTCGCTCAACATGCTCACGGTCAACGCGCTGGTCGCCGCCGAAGGCGTGCTGATTCCCATGCAGTGCGAGTACTACGCGCTGGAAGGCCTGAGCGCGCTGATGGGCACCATCGACCAGATCAAGGCGGGCCCGAATCCCCAACTGGAAATCCACGGCATCCTGCGCACCATGTTCGATCCGCGGAACAATCTCTCCAACGAGGTTTCCGCGCAGCTGATCGAGCACTTCAAGGGCAAGGTGTTTCGCACCATCATCCCGCGCAACGTGCGACTGGCCGAGGCGCCGAGCTACGGCAAGCCGGCGCTGTACTTCGATCGGGAATCGCGTGGCGCGCTGGCGTACCTGGCATTGGCCGGCGAAATGATCCGGCGCGCGGAGGGCGGGGACTACGAGCTGCCTGCGACCAGCGACGCCGTGGGAACGTAAAAGAGTTATGGCAACCAAGAGACCAAGCCTGGGCCGCGGACTGGGCGCATTGCTCGGCCAGCCGGCGGTGCTGGAACCACAGGGCGAGACGCCCCAGGTCACGCAGCTGCGCCCGGACGAAGAGCTGCTGAAACTGCCGGTCGATCTGCTTCAGCGCGGCAAGTATCAGCCGCGCATGGACATGCGGCCCGACAGCCTGCAGGAGCTGGCGGATTCGATCAAAGCGCAGGGCTTGGTGCAGCCGATCCTGGTGCGGCCGCTCAACGAAGGTGCGCCGGGGCAGCGCCGCTACGAAATCATCGCCGGCGAACGCCGCTGGCGTGCCGCGCAGCTGGCCGGCCTGCATGAAATTCAAGCCGTCGTGCGCCGCGTGCCGGACGAGGCGGCAGTGGCGATGGCGCTGATCGAGAACATCCAGCGCGAGAACTTGAATCCGCTGGAAGAAGCCACGGCGCTGGCGCGGCTGATCTCCGAATTCGACATGACGCACGCCACCGCTGCCGAAGCCGTGGGCCGTTCGCGTGCCGCGGTGTCGAACCTGTTGCGCTTGCTGGATCTGACCGACGAAGTGAAGGCGCTGGTGGAACAGCGCGAGCTGGAAATGGGCCATGCGCGCGCCCTGCTCGGGCTGGAGAACAAGCGCCAACAGGCCGAAGTCGGTGCGCTGGTGGCGAAGAAGAGTCTGTCAGTGCGCGAGACCGAGGCGCTGGTGAAGCGCCTGCTGTCGCAGCCGCGCGATGGTGAGCACGACGCCGCGCCGCGGCCCGATCCGAACATCCGCAAGCTGGAAAGCGACCTGTCGGAGAAGCTCGGCGCCAAGGTGCAGGTGCAGCATTCGACCTCCGGCAAGGGAAAACTGGTGATCAGTTATCACACGCTGGACGAACTCGACGGCATCATCGAGCACATTCATTGACCGATTCGACGAACCCGGCCCCGCGGATGATCGGCAAATGCACGGAGGCTCCTTTCGAATGCCCGCGCTGCGCAACCTAGGCCGCGCGGAAGCAAAACCCCAGCTCTCGAGGCATCGCCGCGCTTATTTTTCGCTGTATACAGGCCTGTCGGCATTTGCTGTCCTGCTGCTGAACGGCGCGGTGCGCGCCGAGATCGTCGTCGATGGCCGCTTCGACGAACCGGAGTGGACACAGGCCGTGCGTTGCGGCGACTGGCGGCGCACTCAACCCTTCGCTCTCGATCAGCCCCGCTACGGCAACGACATCCGCATCGTGGCGACGGCACAGGGACTGGCCGCGGCGTTCACGCTCGAGCAGCCGCCACAGGAAAGGCGCATGAAACCACGCACGCCGCGCGACTCCGAGCGGCTGGTCGGCGATTCCGTCAGTCTGATGGTCGATTTCGATGCCAACGCGCAGGTCGGCTACGAATTCTCGGTGGGCCTGGGCGGCGGTGTGCGCGACGGATTGGTCACCAACCAGAACAAGTTCGACCGCGACTGGGACGGAACGTGGTGGCACGCGGTGCGCGAAACGGACGATCGCTGGTTCGTGGAGATTCTGATTCCCTGGGCCACCGTCAATATGCGCCAGTCAGATGGCGCTACGCGCGCCATCGGCGTGTACGCCACGCGTTACCTGTTCGACCGCAACGAACGCTTCGCCTGTCCCGGAATCTCGGAAGAGACGCCGGCGTTCCTCGCCGATTTCCAACGTATCGAGATTCCACAGCACCGTGCCGCCGCCACGTTCGACTTCATCCCCTACGGCACGGCCATTCTCGACAACCTCAGCGACGACACGCACTTCAAAGTCGGCGCCGACCTGATCTGGAAGCCGTCGCCGAACCTGTGGCTGTCGGCCACGCTGAATCCCGACTTCGGCCAGGTGGAGAGCGACGAGCTGGTGGTGGATTTCTCCGGCATCGAAACCGTGTTTACCGACAAGCGGCCGTTCTTCACGGAGAACCAGGGCATTTTCGACCTGCGCCCGCCAGCCAACGGTCAGCTCGTCTACACACGGCGGGTGGGCGCCGCGCCTGACGACGGCAGCGCCGGTTCGACCGACATCGATGCCGCGCTCAAGATCACCGGCAACGCCGACCGGCTCAGCTACGGCGCCTTCGTGGCGCAGGAAGACGACTACGACCGCGGCTTCGGACGCCTCTTCGCCGCGACGCGGCTGGCGCTGCCGGTCTCGTACGGCCGCATCGGTTACTTCGGCACCTGGACCGATCACCCGCTCATCGAGCGCGACGCGATGGTGAACGCGCTCGACTATGACTTCACGCCGAACGACTGGTGGCGCATCGCCGGCCAGGTGATCCGCTCGGACATCGATGCCGGCGGCTTCAGGACGGACGGCTACCAGGCCTGGGTGCAGACCGACCTGAACCGCTCTTCCTCGCTCACGCACACCGTGAAGCTGCTGTACATCGACGATCGCTTCGATCTGAACGACCTGGGGTACATGGAGCGCAACTCGCTGCGGCAGGTCGAATGGGACACCAATCGCAGAGTCGCTGCCGCTTCCGCCGAATCGCGCATCACCGGTGAGACGCAGCGGTTGTACCTGGTCTATCGCGAGAACGCGGCAGGCCAACGCTTGCAGTCGCGCATCCAGCTATCGCGTGACGTGCAGTACAACAATGCCTGGCGCGCCTACGAGGAATTGCGGGTCGTTCCCGGCGGCGTCGATGATCTGATCCTCTCGCGTGGTAACGGGCCGGTGAAGCTCGACACACGCGTGAACGGGTATGCCGATTTCACCTCACCGCGCTTCGGCAACTGGCAATTCGTGCTGGGTGCCTACGCCTTCCAGCAGGGCGTGGAGGATTACTCGGGCTGGCTGCAGCTGGTCACGACCTGGTATGCGCACGAGAAGCTGACGCTGCGCCTGGATTTGTTGCCGCAGTACTCGGATGACTGGCTGCTGTGGGAAGAGGACAACCTGTTCGGCTCGTATCGGGCGCGGCGGCTGGATTTCGACTTCCGTCTGGACTGGATCCCGGCGCCGCGTCACGAGTTGCGCATCAAGTGGCAGTGGATCGGCATTCATGCCGATCCACGCCGCGCCTATCTCGCCGATCCGAGCGGCCGACTGCGCCAGGTCGAGATTGTGCCGGCCGATCAGAACATGGCGCTCACGCCTTCGCCGCGGCCGCCGGATCCCGCCGTCGTGCCGTTCACGGTCAACAATCTCGGCGTGCAGATCCGCTATCGCTACGAGATCGCCCCGCAGTCCGAGCTGTTCCTGGTCTATGCGCGCGGCGGCTATGACCTGATCGATGACGACGAGCGCGGCGTCGGCGAGCTGTTCCGGCACATGCGGGACGTGCGCGACTCGGACCAGTTCCTGATCAAATTCCGCTATCGCCTGTAGCCCGTTCGATCCGGCTGCGTCTTCTTCCAGGCTCGGCTGTTGATGACGACAACGGGCCTGGGTGAAAACGACGCAAATTTGCAGCGCACAGCCGCGGCGTTTCCTGCATTCCTCTCATTCGCCCGGGCGCCGGCTCGATTCCTTGAAGCACTGCAAAACGCTGCGTATAATCCGCGGCCTTTTCCGGCCGGGCAGTTTTTGCGGCCGGACTAACTGCTAGCAATTCAATGCCACACGTCGCCGGGCATCTGGCCCACGCAGTGGCATTTTTGTTGCCCATTGCATAAGCGAGGGAGCTGGCCTTGAACGCAGGCTTTCTTGCTGCCGCGGCCCGCGAGGCGGGGCGCATCCTGCTGTGGCAGGTGGGCTGGATTGCCGCGGCCGCCGTGGCGAGCGGTGCCTTGTGGGGCGCCCGCAGCGGCTGGTCGGTGCTGGTGGGCGGTGCCATCGGTCTGGTCTGGACCGTTTACATGGCCTTGACGTTCCTCCGGCACAGCTTCGTGGCAAGGATCAGCCCTGGAGCGGCGGGGAGCGGTGCGGCCGGGTTGCTGGTGGCCTGGGCGATCAAAGTAATGTTGACGATCAGCTTGCTGGTCATCGCATTCAGATCGAAGGTCTTCGTGCCCCCTGCGCTGCTCGGCGGTTTAGGCGTGGCGCTGGCGGCCTACTGGATTTGGTTCGTTTTTGTTCGGGTGAAGCATGCGAATGACGCAGATGGTGAGTGAAAGCGGAGGCGACCACGGCGGGATGTCGGGGTATATCTCGCATCATTTGCATCACCTCGCCAGCGGTCACCAGACCTCCCTGTTCGATCTGTCCGTGGTGCATCTGGACACCACGTTCTTCGCACTGCTCACTGCCGCCATCGTCCTGATCGTGCTGCGCATCGCCGCTTCGCGCGCGACCGCGGGTGTGCCCGGCAAATTCCAGCTCGCAGTGGAAATGCTGGTCGAGATGGTCAACGACCAGGCCAAGTCCATGGTCGATGGCAAGCTGACCTATGTCGCGCCGCTGGCCCTGACCGTGTTCTGCTGGGTGACGCTGATGAACGCCATCGACCTGCTGCCGGTCGACTGGCTGCCGGTCGCGGCCCAGGCCGTGGGCGTCCCCTACCTGCGTCCGCTGCCCACCGCCGATCTGAACCTGACCTTCGGCCTGGCGCTGGGCGTGCTGCTGCTGGCGTTCTACTACAACATCAAGATCAAGGGCTTCGGCGGCTTCATCCACGAGCTCACCTGCGCACCGTTCGGCAGTGTGAAGCTCACGCTGAATCCGCTGTCCTGGGTCGGCGCGCTGCTGCTGATCATTGCCAACCTGGCCATGAACATCATCGAGTACCTGGGGCGGACGTTCTCGCACGGCATGCGACTGTTCGGCAACATGTACGCAGGCGAGCTGATCTTCTTCCTGATCGCAGGCCTGGGCGGCAGCGCCACCGCGATCGGCATCGGCCTGCACCTGCTGACGGGCACTGCGTGGGCGATCTTCCACATCCTGATCGTGCTGCTGCAGGCGTTCATTTTCATGATGCTGACGCTGGCGTATCTCGGTCAGGCGCACCAGCACCACTGATTTTCACTGACCTACTGCTGTTTCAAGTCCATTTCGGAGAACACTCATGACGGACATCGGCTTTGTCGCTCTCGCCTGCGGTTTGATCATCGGCATCGGCGCTCTGGGTGCCTGTATCGGCGTCGGCATCATGGCGGCCAAATACATCGAAGCGTCGGCGCGCCAGCCCGAGCTGATGAACGTGCTGCAGACCAAGGTCTTCCTGTTGCTGGGCCTGATCGACGCCTCGTTCATCATCGGCGTCGGTATCGCGCTGTGGTTCGCCACCGCCAATCCGTTCGCCGGGTAGTCGCTACCAGCTCGCGCAACGAAAGACCGAACGACAGTGGTGCCGCGTGCTTCGCGGCCCACTGAATGACCCGAGTAAGGCCACGTCGTCATGAATCTAAACGCCACACTGCTCATTCAGTCGATCGTGCTGCTGATCCTCGGCTGGATCACGATGAAGTTCATCTGGCCGCCGCTGATCACAGCCATCGAGGAGCGCCAGAAGAAGATCGCCGAAGGTCTGGCTGCGGCCGACAAGGGCGAGAAGAGCCTGGCGGAAGCCAAGTCCAGCGCCTCGGTGATCATTCGCGATGCGCATGCGCAGGCGAGCAAGATCATCGAGCAGGCCAACCGCCGCTCCAACGAGCTGGTCGATGAGGCTCGCGGCACCGCGATCGCGGAAGGCCAGCGCTTGATCGGCGATGCGCGCCAGGAAGTCGCACTGGAGTCCGGCCGCGCACGTGAGCAGCTGCGCAAGGAAGTCGCCTCGATCGCAGTGGCCGGAGCGGGCAAGCTGCTGGGCCGTGAGGTCGATGCCAAGACGCACGCGGATCTGCTCGACAAGCTGGCGCTCGAAATCGAGCGCGGCTGAGGACCGGAACCGATGGCTGAGAAAGTCACAATCGCACGGCCTTACGCCCGCGCCGCGTTTGAATACGCGAGCACGCACAAAGCGTTCGGTCGCTGGTCGGAACTGTTCGCCACCGCTTCTGCGGTGGTCGCCGACGAGCGCGTGGAGCGGCTTCTGACCAATCCGCGCGTTACCCCGGAGCAGCTGGTCGGCCTGATTGCCGACATCGCCGGGGCCGGCGTCGACGAGCACGGCCGCAACTTTCTCAACATGCTGGCGCAGAATCGCCGGTTGGGCCTGCTGCCGGAAATCGCGGCCATCTTCGAAGTGCTGCGCGCCGAAGTAGAGAACATCGCCGACGTGCAGATTACGTCGGCCATCGCTTTGAGCGATGCGCAGCGCGAGCGGCTGACCGCTGCGTTGAAGAAGCGCCTGCGGCGCGAAGTGCGTCTGCATTGCGACGTGGACGCGTCGCTGATCGGCGGCGCCATCGTGCGTTCGGGCGACCTGGTGATCGACGGCTCATTGAAGGCGGGGCTCGAGCGCCTCGCCGGCGAAATCGCGCGGTAAGCGCGCCGCCCAGGTGCCGGCGGCCCGGGCAAGACAGAAATCAAGAAGCGGCGGTGAGGTCACCACCGCTTCATCAAGATAGCGGCGAGGAAAGCGGTAATGTCCATCAAGGCATCTGAAATCTCGGACCTGATCAAGGCGCGCATCGAGAAGTTCTCGAGTGCGACCGAAGAGCGCAACGTCGGCACGGTGGTCACCGTCACCGACGGCATTGTGCGCGTGCACGGCCTGGCCGACGTGAAGTACGGCGAAATGCTGGAATTTCCCGGCGGCAGCTTCGGCCTGGCGCTGAACCTGGAACAGGACTCGGTGGGCGCGGTGGTGCTGGGCGAATACAAGCACATCTCCGAAGGCGCCACGGTCAAGACCACCGGTCGCATCCTCGAAGTGCCGGTGGGCGAAGCGATGCTCGGCCGCGTCGTCGACGCGCTCGGCAATCCGATCGACGGCAAGGGCCCGATCGCCACCACGCAGAAGGCGCCGATCGAGCGCGTCGCACCGGGCGTGGTGTTCCGTAAGTCGGTGAGCCAGCCGGTGCAGACCGGCTACAAGGCCGTCGACTCGATGGTGCCGGTCGGCCGCGGCCAGCGCGAGCTGATCATCGGCGACCGCCAGACCGGCAAGACCGCGCTGGCCATCGACACCATCATCAACCAGAAGGGCAGCGGCATTAAGTGCATCTACGTCGCGATCGGACAGAAGCAGTCCTCGATCGCCAACGTGGTGCGCAAGCTCGAAGAGCACGACGCGCTCAAGCACACCATCATCGTCGCGGCTTCGGCCTCCACGCCCGCGTCGCTGCAGTACCTCGCGCCGTATGCCGGCTGCACCATGGGCGAGTACTTCATGGACAACGGCGAAGACGCGCTGATCATCTATGACGACTTGACCAAGCAGGCCTGGGCCTACCGCCAGATCTCGCTGCTGCTGCGCCGTCCGCCGGGCCGCGAGGCGTATCCGGGCGACGTGTTCTACCTGCACTCGCGTCTGCTGGAACGTTCGGCGCGCGTCAACGAAGAGTACGTCGAGAAGAAGACCAACGGTCGTGTGAAGGGCAAGACCGGCTCGCTGACCGGCCTGCCGATCATCGAAACCCAGGCCGGCGACGTGACCGCGTTCGTGCCGACCAACGTGATCTCGATCACCGACGGCCAGATCTTCCTGGAAGGCGACCTGTTCAATGCCGGTATCCGTCCCGCGATGAACGCCGGTATCTCGGTGTCCCGCGTCGGCGGCGCCGCGCAGACCGGCATCATCAAGAAGCTCGGCGGCGGTATCCGTCTGGCGCTCGCGCAGTATCGCGAGCTGGCGGCGTTCTCGCAGTTCGCCTCCGATCTGGACGAAGCCACCCGCCGTCAGCTGGAGCGCGGCCAGCGCACCACCGAACTGATGAAGCAGAAGCAGTACTCGCCGATGTCGGTGGCCGAAATGGCGCTGTCCATCTACGCCGTCAACAACGGCTTCCTGGACAAGGTGCCGCTGAAGAAGGTCGGCGATTTCGAGGCGGCGCTGCAGGCGTTCGCCAAGACCAACTACAAGCCGCTCATCGACGGCATCAATGCCAAGCCCGAACTCACCAAAGAGAACGACGCCGCATTGAAGAAGCTGTGCGAAGAGTTCGTGGCCACCGGCACGTACTGATAGCGGCCACCGGAAACAAGCCATGCCCGGCGTAAAAGAGATCCGCGTCAAGATTGCGAGCTTCAAGAGCACGCAGAAAATCACCAAGGCCATGGAAATGGTGGCCGCGAGCAAGATGCGCAAGGCGCAGGAGCGCATGCGCGCGACGCGTCCGTACTCGGAGAAGATCCGGCGGGTGATCGGACATCTGCGGCTGGCGAACCCGGACTACAGGCATCCGTACCTGGTCGAGCGGCCTGCCAAGGCGGTGGGCTTCATCGTCATCAGCACCGATCGCGGCCTGTGCGGCGGCCTGAACGTCAACCTGTTCAAGGCGACGCTGGCGGCGATCCGCGAGGCGCAGAAGCAGGGCTCGGAAGTCTCGCTGTGCCTGATCGGCTCCAAGGCCGTGCAGTTCTTCCGCCGCCTGGGCGGCGTGCAGACGCTGGCCACCGTGACGCACCTGGGCGACCGCCCGCACGTCGCCGACCTGATCGGCACCGTGAAGGTGATGCTGGACCTGTACACCGAAGGCAAGCTCGACCGCCTGTTCGTGGTGAACAACGTGTTCGAGACCACCATGAGCCAGAAGCCGGTGGTGAAGCAGCTGCTGCCGGTGGTCGCCGAAACGAGCGAGCAGGACCAGCTGCAGAAGCTGTGGGATTACATCTACGAACCGTCGGCGGCCGAGCTGCTGGACGGCGTGCTGATGCGTTACATCGAGTCGCAGGTCTACCAGGGCGCGGTCGAGAACGTGGCCTGCGAGATGGCCGCGCGCATGGTGGCCATGAAGAGCGCCACCGACAACGCCGGCAAACTGATCGAAGAACTGCAGCTGATCTACAACAAGGCGCGGCAGGCGGCGATCACCAAAGAAATTAGCGAGATCGTCGGCGGCGCAGCCGCGGTCTGAACGAGATTCAAGAGGAACGAGTAATGGCTACCGGCAAGATTGTGCAAATTATCGGCGCGGTCATCGACGTGGAGTTTCCGCGCGACCAGATTCCGAAGGTCTACGAGGCGCTCAAGCTCGAAGACGTCGGCCTCACGCTCGAAGTGCAGCAGCAGCTGGGCGACGGCGTGGTGCGCACCATCGCCATGGGCGTCTCCGAAGGCCTGCAGCGCGGCCTGACCGTGAAGGCCACCGGCAAGCCGATCTCCGTGCCGGTCGGCAAGGCCACCCTCGGCCGCATCATGGACGTGCTGGGCGATCCGCAGGACGAGCGCGGCCCGGTCGAAGCCCAGGAGTACTGGCCCATTCACCGTCCGGCGCCGAGCTACGATGAGCAGGCGGGCGGCCAGGACCTGCTGGAAACCGGCATCAAGGTCATCGACCTGCTGGTGCCGTTCGCCAAGGGCGGCAAGATCGGCCTGTTCGGCGGCGCCGGCGTGGGCAAGACCGTCACCATGCTCGAGCTGATCAACAACATCGCCAAGGCCCACGCGGGTCTGTCGGTGTTCGCCGGCGTGGGTGAGCGCACCCGCGAAGGCAACGACTTCTATCACGAGATGTCGGAAGCCGGCGTCATCAACCTGCAGAACCTGGACCAGTCCAAGGTGGCGATGGTGTACGGCCAGATGAACGAGCCGCCGGGCAACCGCCTGCGCGTGGCGCTCACCGGCCTGACCATGGCCGAATATTTCCGCGACGAGAAGAACGAGCAGGGCAAGGGCCGCGACGTGCTGCTGTTCATCGACAACATCTACCGTTACACGCTGGCCGGCACGGAAGTGTCGGCGCTGCTCGGCCGTATGCCCTCCGCGGTGGGTTACCAGCCGACGCTGGCCGAGGAAATGGGCGTGCTGCAGGAGCGCATCACCTCCACCAAGACCGGTTCGATCACCTCGATCCAGGCCGTGTACGTGCCTGCCGACGACTTGACCGACCCCTCGCCGGCCACCACCTTCGCGCACTTGGACGCGACCGTCGTGCTCGATCGCCAGATCGCGGCGCTGGGTATCTTCCCGGCCGTGAACCCGCTGGACTCCACCAGCCGCCAGCTCGATCCGCTGGTGATCGGCGAAGAGCACTACAACGTGGCGCGCGGCGTGCAGGCCGTGCTGCAGCGTTACAAGGAACTGCAGGACATCATCGCGATCCTGGGCATGGACGAGCTGTCGGAAGACGACAAGCTCACCGTGTCGCGTGCTCGCAAGATCCAGCGCTTCCTGTCCCAGCCGTTCCACGTCGCCGAAGTGTTCACCGGCAACCCGGGCAAGCTGGTGCCGCTGAAGGACACGATCCGCAGCTTCAAGGCCATTCTCTCCGGCGAATACGATGCACTGCCCGAGCAGGCCTTCTACATGGTCGGCGGTATCGAAGAAGCGGTCGAGAAGGCCAAGACGCTGCAGTAAGCGGATGCACGAGGGTAGGTGTTGGCGGCGGCCCGACGGTTCGAACGGCGGCCGCCCAGTGACGCAGATCCGGGCTCAATTGTTGGTGGTTATCTAATGGCTACGATCCACGTCGACATCGTCAGCGCCGAAGGCGAGATCTTTTCCGGCGAAGCCGCGATGGTGTTCGTGCCCGCGGTCATGGGTGAAATCGGCATCGCGCCGCGGCATGCGCCGCTGCTGACGACGCTCAAGCCGGGTGAGGTGCGCGTGCAGTCGCCGGCTGGGGACGAACAGTTCTTCTACGTTTCCGGCGGTGCGATCGAGATCCAGCCGCACCTGATCACGGTTCTGGCGGACACCGCGGTGCGCGCCAAGGACTTGGACGAGGCTGCGGCACTGCAGGCCAAGCAGCGTGCCGAAGAGGCGCTGCGCGATCGCGGTGACAAGATCGAGGTCGCCGAGGCCCAGGCCGAGCTGGCGCGCGCGATGGCCCAGATCAAGGCGATCGAGAAGCTGAGGAAGATCAAGCAATAAGCCCTTCGGCTGCTGACGATGGGCCGGAACGAAGCGAAAATGCGCCCGCCAGGGCGCATTTTTGTTTGCGGCAGCCGCCCAAGCCGGCTGTGGCAATCCCCTCACTGCATCAATAGAGTCGGTGATCCATGAGCACCAGCGGTTCTGCTTCTGACCCCCGTCCGGCGTCCGCCCGGCCGCCGCTTTCCGTGGTCATCCTGGCTGCCGGCCAGGGTAAGCGGATGAAATCGGATCTGCCCAAGGTGCTGCAGCCGCTGGCGGGCCGGCCGATCCTTGCGCACGTGCTGGAAGCGGCAAAGTCGCTCGACGCCGCTGCGATCCACGTGGTGTACGGTCACGGCGGCGACAAGGTCCGCCAGATGCTGGCGCACGAGCCGGTCAACTGGGTGCTGCAGGCCGAGCAGCTCGGCACCGGCCATGCGGTGGCCCAGACCATCTCCGCCATTCCCGACGAGCATCGCGTACTGGTGCTTTACGGCGACGTGCCGTTGGTTCGCAAGACTACGCTCGAGCGGTTGATCGAGCGCTGCAGCGAGCAATCCCTCGGTCTTCTGACAGTCGTGTTGTCCGATCCGAGCGGCTACGGCCGCGTCGTCCGCGACGCCGCCGGCAATGTGGTGCGCATCGTCGAGCAGAAGGATGCGAACACCAAAGAGCGCGCGATCAACGAGATCAACACCGGTGTGATGGCCGTCTCGGCACGCTCGCTGCGCAAGTGGCTTGCTGCACTGAAGAATGACAATGCGCAGGGCGAGTACTACCTCACCGACATCATCGTCATGGCAGCGCGCGATGCGGTTCGCATCGGTGCCGTCATCGCGCCCACCGAAGCGGAGGTGCTCGGCGTGAACGACAAAGTTCAGCTGGCGCAGCTGGAAACGGCACTGCGCGCGGAACGCGCGACTCAACTGATGCTGCAAGGCGTGACATTGGCCGATCCGGCACGTATCGATGTTCGCGGCAGCGTATCCGTCGGCCGCGACGTGTTCATCGACGTGAACGTGGTCATGACCGGCGAAGTGGTATTGGGCGATCGCGTACGCATCGGCCCGAATTGTTATCTCAAGGATTGCCGCATCGAGGCGGACACCGAGATTCATCCCAACTGCGTGATCGATCGTTCCAGCATCGGGCCGCGCAGTTCCATCGGTCCGTTCGCGCGCCTGCGGCCGGAGAGCGTGCTGCACGAAGACGTGCACATCGGCAACTTCGTCGAGGTGAAGAGGAGCGAGATCGGCGCCGGCAGCAAGGCCAATCACCTGACCTATCTCGGCGACACCAGCGTCGGCCGGAAGGTCAATGTCGGTGCTGGCACCGTGACCGTAAACTACGACGGCGTGAACAAATTCCGCACCGAGATCGGCGACGGCGCCTTCATCGGCTCCGGCTCCATGCTGGTGGCTCCGCTGAAGATCGGTGCCAACGCCAACACCGGCGCTGGCTCGACCATCACCAAGGATGCCCCCGAGGGCAAGCTGACGGTGGCGCGGGCGCGCCAGGTCACGCTCGACGGCTGGAAGCGGCCGACGAAGAAGGCCTGAGCAGCTCCTGAAGAGCAGGACCGGGCAAACGGCTCTTTCAGCATCCGATTCAAACCTCGCCGGCGACGGCGTTGCCGTCGCTGCACGTGGTCCGCAGGCGAGTTGCCAGAGCTGCCCGCAACCGGGCAGCACCCGGCTCACATCACAGATTTTGCGTGCCGAGCTCAAGTACAATCGCGGCTTTCGGGCGGCAGGCCGTAAAAACCTTTGCCCTCAAATAGTTAAGTCCAAGGATCCATCATGTGCGGAATCGTCGGCGCCATCGCTGATCGCGACATCGTCCCCATCCTGATCGAAGGACTGCGGCGGCTGGAATATCGGGGTTACGACTCGGCCGGCGTCGCCGTGCTCAATGCTTCGGGTCACCTGAGCCGCCTGCGCACCGTGGGCAAGGTCCGCAATCTGCAGGACGCCATCGTCGAGACCCCGACCGCAGGGCGCCTGGGCATCGCGCACACACGCTGGGCGACTCACGGCGTGCCTTCCGAGCGCAATGCACATCCGCACGTCTCACGCGACGGCATTGCGATCGTTCACAACGGCATCATCGAGAATCACGAAGAGCTGCGTGAGGAGCTGACCAAGCTCGGCTACACCTTCACTTCCGAGACCGACACCGAGGTCATCGCGCATCGCATTCATCACCACAAGCAGAAGCTGGGTGACATTTTCCGCGCGGTGCGTGCAACCGTTGCCGAGCTCGAGGGCGCTTACGCGCTCGCAGTCGTTTCCGAAGACAGCCCGGACAGCATCATCCTGGCCCGCGCCGGCTGCCCGGTGGTGATTGGCGTCGGCGAAGGCGAGAACTTCGTCGCCTCCGACGTCTCCGCGCTGCTGCCAGTCACGCGCAAGTTCATTTTCCTGGAAGAAGGCGACGTCGCCGAGATCCGGCGCCAGAACATTCGCATTCTCGATGTCGAAGGCAACAGTGCGCAACGCGCCGTGCGGGAAAGTTCACTGTCGGCCGATGCAGCGGAGAAAGGCGAATACCCGCATTACATGCTCAAGGAGATCTTCGAGCAGCCGCGCGCCATTGCACAGACACTCGAAGAGCGCGTCGCCGGCGGCAAGTTGCTCGAAGCCGCCTTCGGCCCGCTGGCGACGGAAGTGTTCCAGCGCACCGAAGCCGTCCAGATCATTGCCTGCGGCACCAGCTATCACGCCGGCGCCGTGGCCAAGTACTACATCGAGCAGATCGCACGCCTGCCGTGCTGGGTGGAGATCGCCAGCGAATACCGCTATCGCAATCCGGTCGTGCCCAAGAACACGCTGTTCGTGACCATCTCGCAGTCGGGCGAAACGGCCGACACGTTGGCTGCGCTGCGGATGGCGAAGCAGTCGGGTTATCTGTCGAGCCTGGCGATCTGCAACGTTCCGGAAAGCTCACTGGTGCGTGAATCGGATCTCGTGCTGCTGACGCGCGCCGGTCCGGAGATCGGCGTCGCTTCGACCAAAGCATTCACCACTCAGTTGGCGGCGTTGGGTCTGCTGGTCATCGCACTGGCGAAGTTCAACGGCACGGACGCCGAGCGCGAACGCGGTCTGGTGCAGCGCCTGGTCGAAATTCCCGGGCTGATCGAAAAGACCCTGCACCTGGAGCCGGTCATCAAGGAACTGGCGCACCGCTTCGCCGACAAGCGTCACGCGCTGTTTCTCGGCCGCGGTCAGATGCATCCGATCGCGCTGGAAGGTGCGCTCAAGCTCAAGGAGATCTCCTACATCCACGCTGAAGCCTATGCGGCCGGTGAGCTCAAGCACGGACCGCTGGCGCTGGTGGATGCCGACATGCCGGTGATCGCCGTGGCACCGAACAACGACTTGTTGGAGAAGCTCAAGTCGAACCTGCAGGAAGTGCGGGCGCGCGGCGGCGAGCTCTATGTGTTCGCCGATCCGGATTCGGGCATGCAATCTTCCGAAGGCGTCACCGTCATCAACATGCCCAAGCACGTCAGCCATTTCCAGGCGTCCGCCGTCTACAGCGTGCCGCTGCAATTGCTGGCATATCACTGCGCCATCCTGCGCGGCACCGATGTCGATCAGCCGCGCAATCTGGCCAAGTCGGTGACGGTGGAGTAACCGCAGGCAATGACGGCGACATCTGATATGCGTTGAAATCAGTGTCGTTGTCCTGAGAGCAAAGTCGCTTTCTGCGGAAAATAAAGTCCTCACGCCAGGATCAAAGTCCTTTCCTGACGAGGTCTGACTACCGATGCGCCGCATCGGGGGCATGTGTCTCATGCCCCCGACGAGCGCCTTTGCACACTCTGTGCAACGTCCCAATGCGGATTTTCTTCTTGTCGCGCTCAATCGTTGAAGCGCAGGTGCGGTGCATTTTTACCTTCCTGGCGAAGGTGTCCTGACTCATGCCCACGCGAACTGGTGGTGCGCAGAGTTGTTGAACAGAGCAGGCAACATGGTAGGTTTAGCCACGGACTCCAAGTCCGGACGGGACTGATACAGGCATCGGGTCGAGCGAACTACAATATTTCACGCTGGGGGGAGTGTCGTATGCACAGCCGTGTGCCGTTGCGTCTGGGTTTCTTGTGTGCCGTGGCATTGGCCGTGTGCATGCAGGCTGCCATCGCTGCCGGGGCCTATCAGGTCGAAGAGGTTCCGCTATCGCAGATCGCTGCCGATCTGGCGGCGGGCAAGACGACATCCGTCAAGCTGACGCAGGCGTATATCGCCCGTATCAAGGCCTACGATGGACCGCTGAATTCCGTCATTGGCGTGGCGCCCGATGCGCTCAAGCAGGCGGCTGCGGCCGACAAGCGTCGCAAGGCCCACAAGAGCCTGGGGCCGCTCGATGGTGTGCCCATTCTGCTCAAGGACAATATCGATGCCGTGGGCATGGCGACCACGGCGGGCTCCTATGCGCTGGTGGATAACCAGCCGGCCCAGGATTCCGAAGTGACGCGGCGTCTGCGGGCCGCGGGTGTCGTGATTCTCGGCAAAGCCAATCTGTCGCAATTTGCCGGCTTCCGCTCCTGGAAGAGTTTCAACGGCAGTACCGTGGGCGGCCCGCCGCACAATCCCTATGACCTGAGCCGGACCCCGGCGGGTTCGAGCAGCGGCTCAGGGATCGCGACTGCCGTCAGTTTCGCCGCTGCCACCATTGGCACCGAAACGGCCGGCTCCATCACGGGGCCCTCGAACGTCAACGGCGTCGTGGGCATCAAGCCCAGCATTGCGCTGGTTTCTCGCCGCGGCATCGTGCCCATCAGCGCGAACCAGGACACGGCCGGCCCCATGACACGCACGGTGCGCGATGCGGCGATGCTGCTGAACGTCCTGGCCGGCAGCGATGTGGGGGATCCCGCATCGAAGGATGCCGATGCACATCGTACCGATTATGTGGCGGCGTTGAGCGCCGATGCCCTGAAAGGCAAGCGCATCGGTGTCATGCGTGGATTGGCTGGGCAGGACGACAAGACCAACCCTGTCTTCAACCAGGCATTGCAGGATCTGGCGGCCCAGGGCGCCATTCTGGTGGAGATTGCCGACACGGGCTTTGTCGACATCCGTCCGGAAATGATGACGAACCTGACCAACGACTTCAAAGAAGACCTCAACGCCTATCTCGCCGGCACCCCGTCCAGCGTGAAAGTCCGCAACCTCGACGATCTGATCGCCTTCAGCAAAGCCGATCCGCGTGAGAGCTCGCACACCTCCGAATTGTGGGACGACTCGCAGGCGACCCAGGGACGCAAGAGCTCCGAGTACATCCAGTCTTTGACCATTGCCCTGGCCATGACCCGCGATCAGGGCCTGGACAAGCTGCTGGCGAAACACAACGTGATTGCACTGGTGACGCTCACCGGCGGTCCGGCGGCTGTCATTCGACCGGATGGCGACACGGGAAGTCGGGGTATTTCCAGGGACGCGCGCGGTGCGACGCCGCCCAGCGCCACGGTGTATGCCGCCATTGCGGGCTATCCGCACCTGAGCGTTCCCATGGGCCAGGTCGAAGGCATGCCGGTGGGATTGTCCTTCATCGGGCCGCTGTGGTCGGAAGGCACGCTGCTGTCCCTGGGATATGCCTACGAACAGGCAACCCATCGGCGTGTGCCCCCCGTCGCCTACAAGAAAGCCGTGACCGCGGCCAGATAAGCTCGAGTCGATTCCATGCCCATACAACACATTCAGGACAATGCGACATGAAAGTTCGTGTGCACGTACGTTTGGGCCTGTTGAGTGCAGTGGCACTGGCGGCCTGCATGCGGGTGGCGGCTGCCGCAGGCTCGTATGAGGTGGAGGATGTCCCGCTGTCGCAGATCGCCGCGGATCTGGCGGCCGGCAAGACGACTTCCGTCGAGGTGACACAGGCCTACATCGATCGCATTCACAAATATGACGGGCCGCTGCATGCCGTCATCGGGATCGACCCCAATGCGCTGAAGCAGGCCGCTGCGGCCGACGAGCGTCGCAAGGCCCACAAGACCTTGGGGCCGCTCGATGGCGTGCCGCTGCTGCTCAAGGACAACATCGATGTAGTTGGCATGCCGACCACGGCGGGCTCTTATGCATTGGTGGACAACCTGCCGGCCAGGGACTCTGAAGTGGCGCGGCGTCTGCGGGCCGCCGGCGTGGTTTTTCTGGGCAAGGCCAACCTGTCGCAGTTCGCCAATTACCGCACCACCGGCGGTTTCAACGGCAGCACCGTGGGTGGCAGCACCCACAATCCTTATGACCTGGCGCGGTCCCCCGCGGGATCGAGCAGTGGCTCGGGTATTGCGGCAGCGGTGAGTTTTGGCGCGGCAACCCTCGGCACCGAGACCAGCGGTTCCATCGTCAGTCCTGCAAACGTCAATGGTGTTGTAGGTCTGAAGCCCACCATTGCGTTGATTTCACGTCGCGGCATTGTGCCCATCTCCGCGAATCAGGACACGGCAGGTCCCATGACACGCACGGTGCGCGATGCGGCGATGCTGCTGACTGTCCTGGCCGGCAGTGATGCTGGCGATCCCTGGTCGAGGGAGGCCGACCAGCATCGCACCGACTATGTGGCGTCCTTGAGCACCGATGCCCTGAAGGGGCAGCGAATCGGAATCATGCGAGGCCTGTCCGGGCAGAATGAAACCACCGACCCGGTGTACAACCAGGCGGTGCAGGATCTTGCCGCACAGGGCGCCGAGATCGTGGAGATTGCCGATACGGGCTTTGGCGATCTCGGCTCGGACATGATGAATGTCAAGCTCACCCGTGAGTTCAAGGACGACATCAACGCCTATTTGGCCGGTACGCCATCGGCCGTCAAGGTCCGCAATCTCGCGCAACTGATTGCATTCAGCGATACCGAGCCGCACGAGAAGCTGCATGACCACGTGCGCTGGGACATGGCCGAGGCGACCCAGGGACGCAAGAGTGCCGACTATGCGGAAGTTCTCAGCAAGGCCGAGACCGCGACCCGCCAGCAGGGCATCGACCGGCTGCTCAAACAATACAATGTGGTCGCGTTGGTGACTCTCACCGGGGGTCCCGCCGGTCTCATTCAACCTGACGGCAGCGCCGGCGCTCGCCGCGCCGCTGCAGCCGGCGGCCAACCACCCGCTCCCAGTGCCACCTCCTATGCGGCCATTGCCGGTTACCCACATCTGACCGTGCCCATGGGCTATGTGAACGACTTGCCGGTTGGGCTTTCTTTCATTGGGCCGAAGTGGTCGGAAAAGACACTGTTGTCCCTGGGGTATGCCTACGAGCAGGCCACCAAGCGGCGTGTTCCTCCAACCGCGTACAAGCAGGCTGTGGAGACTAAGGAGGGAGGCTGAGGAGAAATATGCCGTAGCGTTCCCGATCTGAACGCTCTTGATTTCAAGGCACGCCAGCACTCAGGACGGCGGTCGCAGTCGGGTCTCGTGTCCGTGTGTCTCGTGGACGATGAATTCATGCTCATGATCATTTCGATGGAGATCGATCAGCGAGTGGCGCGCTGGTTGCAAACATTCGACGCACGGGGAAATCACCGTACGGCGATTGCAGGCGACCATGCGTCTGCGCAATGGCTCATCGCTCAGGCCAGGAGCTTCGGCGTCGAGGCAGCGCTGGAGTATTTTCCTCTTGAGCGCGTGGATGTATCGACGCGTACACCGAGACACACGCGAAGCTGAAGCGGGTCATGCCAAGGTCACATCGCGGTCACCAAGCTCTTGCAGCCGCACCCTGCAGTCCAATAGCGGGAATTTCAGGATAACGAAATAGCATTTCGCAGTTCGCGACGTTGCTGGCTAACTAGTGCGCTTTTCGCTAACCAGTTGGTACGTTGCAGATGCGTCAGGTGCTTTCGTTCGCTGCGGCTTTCGCCGCCCTCATTCCCCTTGCAAGTCGCGCAGCCGACACGGTCGATGCCTCGACCCTGAGCGGCGACGCCGACAACAAGACGCTGGTCACCGTCGTGGTGACCGGCTCGAACATCAAGCGCAGCGACACCGAAGGTCCTAATCCGGTCCAGGTGATCTCGCCGGAACAGTTGCAGACTTCCAGCAAGGTGACCGTGGCCGATGTGTTGCGCTCGATCTCGGCCAACACCGGCAATGCCACCAACGAGACCAGCAACAGCGGCTGGGCCGCGGGCTCCGCGGGCATCGGGCTGCGGGGTTTGTCGCAGAAGAACACGCTGGTTTTGCTCAATGGTCGGCGGCTCGCCAATTACGGGTTCCCCTCCGGCGGTCTGTCGGACACGTTCGTCAACCTCAACGCCCTGCCGATGGTCGCGGTCGAGCGCATCGAAGTGCTGAAAGACGGCGCCTCGGCCGTGTACGGCTCGGATGCCGTGGCGGGTGTGGTCAACATCATCACCCGGCAGAACTTCGAAGGGCTCGAGCTCGGTGGCAGCCTCGGTGTTGCCGACGAGGGTGGACTGGAAACACAGCGCGGCCGCGTCCTCGGCGGATTCGGCGATCTCTATGAGGACGGCTGGAACGTGCTCGCCAGCTTCGAAGCCTACAATCGGGATCGTCTCGATCAGGATCAGCGCCAGCTGACCCGGTCCGGCATCTACACCGATCGCGCTGGCGGCACTTGGAACGGTTGGACGGCCAAGGGCGCCCGCTTCCTGATCAACGGCGTGTCACAGCCGCTACTCGATGACAACGGCAACTGCCCCGCGGGAATGGTGTTGACGCCGAGCGCGCCGATCGATGGGCGTTCGGGCGATACCTGCGCGATCAATCTCGCGCCCTATACGACGCTGATTCCCGCGACCGAGCGCTATCAGGGCTACATCAACGCAACGGTTCGCATCAACGATGCGACCGAAGCCTTCGGTGAGCTCACGCTCAGTCATATTCGCGGCGCATCGATATTCGGCTCCAGCCCGTATTTCACGCTGGAAGGCGGCCGCTTCGCACTGAACGCCGACACCGGACTGGCCGAGCCGATCTCCGCGGTGCTGCCGGCTGCCAACCCGTACAACCCCTACGGCCAGGACGTGCCGCTCGAATACACCTTCTTCGATCTGGGCCAATCGGTGAAGACCAATCGCTCCGACGCCTACCGTGCGCTTGCCGGTGTTCGTGGCAACGTCGGGGCTTGGGACTGGGAGCTGGCGGGCTTCGTTGCGCGCAGCAAGGAGAAAGAGACGGTTTCGGCCGGTTTTGCGAATCGCTGGACCCTGGCCCAGGCACTCGCCGACGGCACCTACAACCTGCACAACCCGTCGTCGACGCCGCAATCGGTGCTCGATGGCATTTCGCTGAGCACACTGCGTCCTGCCGATTCGCGTTTGTCGGGTGCGGATTTCAAGGTATCGGGACAATTGTTCGATCTGCCCGCGGGCACGGTCGGCTTCGCTGCCGGACTGGAATGGCGCCACGAGTCGCTGGTCTCGCGCAATCCCTGGCAGATCGATGCGGGATTGCAGATCCGGCCGGCCATTGCCGCGGTGGATGGCAAGCGTGACGTGACTGCACTGTATGCCGAGGTCAGCGTTCCGCTGGCGCGCACACTGGAGCTGCACCTGGCAGGCCGTGGAGATCACTACAGCGATTTCGGTGATGCGTTCTCGCCGAAGCTGGGCCTGCGCTGGCAGCCGTTGGATGCATTGCTGGTGCGTGCAGCCGTGTCGCGTGGCTTCCGCGCGCCGTCGCTGTCCGAGAATTCGACCAGCACCAACATCTCTTACGGCAGCGTGGTCGATCCGTACGATCCGGATCAGCCGGGCTCGCGCCAGAATCCGACCAACTTCACGGTCGGCAGCACCGGCCTGGATCCCGAGCGTACCCGCAGCTACAACTTCGGCGTGGTGCTCTCGCCCTGGAGCGGCACCAACCTGAGCCTGGATTGGTACCGGATCGAGCTGGACCACCTGATCGGCACCAACAACACCACGACCATCGTTGCCCAGAACGATCCGGCCAACGTGATTCGCGACTCGAACGGCAAGCTGATCGCGGTGTACAACCGCTACCAGAATCTCAGCGAGCTCACGACTTCGGGCCTCGATCTGGAGCTGCGTCAGCGCTGGCGTACGCAAGGTGCCGGCGACTTCACGCTGTCGAGCGTGCTGACGCACGTGCTCGAATACCGCCGGCCGCAAACCGTCGGTGGACCGCTGGTCGATTACGCCGGCAACAATCTCGGGCCGTCGTTGCCGAGTGAGAAGGCGACCACTTCGCTCGACTGGAAATATGCGGACTTCAACACGGCGCTGACCTGGTACTACACCAGCGGCTACGACCAGAAGGCGAGCGTGGCTGCATCCGCGGTCCAGTCGCGAGTCGACGCGTACAACCAGCTCGATCTGTATCTCGGCTGGTCCGGCATCGCCGGGCTGACCGTGTACGCCAAGGTGGAGAATCTGTTCGATGAGTTGCCGCCGTACGACGCGGCGTTCCCGGGCATTCGCGCGCCGTACGATTTCAGCCAGTACGATCTGCGCGGCCGCTACTTCCAGTTCGGCGGCGAGTACCGCTTCTGAACGGCTGCGTGCCCGGGTTGCCCAAGGGCAGCCCGGGCGCAGGACGTCGAGCGGCGGTCGATGCGCCCGGGTGCATTTCGTGGCTGCCCATGAGGGCGAACCGACTACAGTCGACGGTGCGATCCGCATGGGAGGCTGGTAGCATTCGCGCACTCCCGCCTTTTTCAGCCATTCATCGAGCGCATTCCTCATCATGCAAATCG
Organism: Povalibacter sp.; assembly: GCA_035556415.1. Classification (GTDB taxonomy): domain Bacteria; phylum Pseudomonadota; class Gammaproteobacteria; order Steroidobacterales; family Steroidobacteraceae; genus Steroidobacter. Next base: position 10,730 of record DATMEZ010000155.1, on the reverse strand, counting down.
CCCAGGACGCCGTCGTCTCCATCCATTACACGCTGACCAACGACAAGGGCGAGACCCTGGACAGCTCTGCGGGCGGAGAACCGCTGGCCTATCTGCACGGCAACGGCAATCTGATTCCCGGCCTGGAGAACGCACTCACCGGCAAGCAGGCCGGCGACAAGCTCACGGTGAAAATCGCGCCGGCTGACGGTTACGGCGAATATGACAAGGAGCTGGTGCAGCGTGTGCCGCGTCGTTCCTTCCGTGGCATCTCCGACGTGCGCGTGGGCATGCAATTCCAGGTGCAGGCCGGAGGCGGAGCGCGCACCGTGACTGTCACGCACATCGCCGGCGACATGATCACCGTCGACGGCAATCACGCGCTGGCGGGACAGAATCTCAACTTCGACATCGAGATCACCGAAGTACGTGTGGCGACCGAAGAAGAGCTGGCGCACGGCCACGTCCACGGACCCGGCGGCCATCATCACTGACACCTGCTGCGAGTCGTGCACCAGCGCCGAGCGGTGCATGCAGCGCTTGCACTACGATCGCGCGACCGGACGGCGGTGCGCGCTTTGCCGACATTCTTTCGTCACCATCCCTGCGTAGAATCCAGGGTGCTCGCGATTGGCACAATGCGTGCTTGTCGTGAACGACGGTCCAGATCTGTCGGAGAAGCTCATGCAGATGTCACCCACGCCGCCTCGCTCTCGCCGGCCGCGCACCAAGCCCACCGATGACAGCACAACGGTAATTTCAAAGAAGCCGCGCGCCCGCAAGGCGGCCGCTAAACCAGCCGCCAAAGACGACGCCATCCAGGTCATCGCTTTACAGCCAGATCCTGCCGAGTTGCAGGGCAGGATCGCGACCGCCGCCTACTTCCTTGCTGCCGAGCGGAATTTCGAGCCCGGCCGCGAGCTGGAGGACTGGCTCGAAGCCGAACGGCGGGTGCGCGGCCCGTACACCTGAATCGGCATGTAGCGCACGTTGCGGGATGCCGAAATTGCGCACCGCACCGGCTTCGGCCAATCCTTCCCGACGGAGGGACACATCATGCTGCGCGTCAGTCATCTGCTTGCGTTGAAAGGACGGGATGTCTGGTCCATCGATCCGGATGCGCCGGTGCTCGACGCCATCCGGCTGATGGCGGAACGGCGCATCGGCGCGGTGCCTGTAATCCGGGGTGCAGAACTGCTCGGCATCGTTTCCGAGCGGGACTACGCACGCAAGGTGATTCTCATGGGCCGCTCCAGCGCCGCGACGCCGGTGCGCGACATCATGACCACGCCCGTCACCACGATATCGCCGGACGAAGCCGTGCATAACTGCATGGAGATCATGACCCAGGAGCGCATCCGCCATCTGCCGGTCACGGACCAGGGCCGGGTGATCGGCATCATCTCCATCGGCGATCTGGTGAAGGCCGTGATCGAGGACCAGCAACAGACCATCGATCAGCTCGAGCGCTACATCGCCAGCTGAGCGCCCGGCGGTCCCCGTCACTCCCGCGTACGCGGGAGTCCATCTTCATTCGGATGGGTTCCCGCACCTGCCTGTGCGGGGCGGGCTCTGCGCGGGAACGACGAGGAGCGCACAAGCGCTTAAGTGGTATCGATCAGCGGAATGATTCTCAGCTTCCTGCCGCCGCCGGCATCGAGTCATCCAGCAGGCCGCGTTGCAGTGCACGATTCACCGCACTGAGCACGGCGTGCAGTGAGGCTGTCACGATATTCTCGTGAATGCCGACACCGAACAACGTCGTGCGTGCGGCGGTGGTGATCTCCACACAGGCGACTGCCCGCGCGTTGCTGCCGGTGCCGATGGAATGCTCTTCGTACGAAAGCACGTCGAACTGGAAGCCGAGCGCATCGACCAGCGCATCGATCGGCCCGTTGCCTTCGCCGGTCAGCAATGCCCCTTGACCGTGACAGCGCAGCTTCAGCGACAGCTTCTCGATCTCCGGGTGCTCGCGCGAGTGCGAGAGCTGGTGTGAGAGGTAGCTGTATGCGCCGTTCTGCTCCAGGTACTCGCGCTGGAACAACGCCCAGATCTGCTCCGACAGCAGTTCCTTGCCGGTTGCATCGGTGACCGCCTGCACCACCTGGCTGAATTCGATTTGCAGCCGCCGCGGCATGGCGAGTCCGTAATCGCGCTCCAGCAGGTAGGCGATGCCGCCTTTGCCCGATTGGCTGTTGACGCGAATGACGGATTCGTAGGTGCGGCCGACGTCGCGAGGATCGATCGGCAGATACGGAACCTCCCAGATGTCCGCATCCTGGCGCGCTGCCAGTCCCTTCTTGATCGCATCCTGGTGCGAGCCGGAAAACGCCGTGAACACCAGGTCGCCCACGTACGGATGACGTGGATGAATCGGCAGCTGGTTGCAGTGCTCGACGCAACGCGCCGCTTCGTTGATGTTGGCGAAATCCAGCCCCGGCGCGACGCCCTGCGTGTACAGGTTGAGTGCGAGCGTCACGATGTCGACGTTACCGGTGCGCTCGCCGTTGCCGAACAGCGTGCCTTCGACACGATCCGCGCCCGCCATTACGGCGAGTTCGGCTGCCGCCACTCCGGTGCCTCGATCGTTGTGCGGATGGACCGACAGCACGATCGAATCGCGATGCGCGATATGTCGTCCGACCCATTCGATCTGGTCGGCATAGATGTTCGGCGTGGCCATCTCCACCGTCGCCGGCAGGTTGATGATGACCTTGTGCTGCGGCGTCGGCTGCCACACCGCAGTCACGGCATCGCAGATCTCGACCGCGAAATCCAGCTCGGTGCCGGTGAAGCTCTCGGGGCTGTATTCGAAGAACCATTGTGTCTGTGGCTGTTTGAGTGCCTGCTCACGCACGCAGCGGGCGGCTTTCACGGCAATGTCGACGATGCCGGCGCGGTCGAGGCCGAAAACGACCCGTCGCTGCACGGTCGAAGTCGAGTTATAGAGGTGCACGATGGCGCGCTTCGCGCCGCGCAGCGATTCGAACGAGCGCTCGATCAGTTCAGTGCGCGCCTGGGTGAGTACCTGGATCGTGACGTCGTCGGGAATGAGATTGCGCTCGATCAGTTCGCGCACGAAATCGAAGTCGGTCTGCGATGCAGCCGGAAAGCCGACCTCGATTTCCTTGAAGCCGGTCTTCACCAGCAGGTCGAACATGCGACGCTTGCGGGCCGCGTCCATGGGTTCGATCAGCGCCTGGTTACCATCGCGCAGATCGACGCTGCACCACAGCGGCGGGGCGCTGATGACCTTGTCGGGCCAGGTGCGACCGGGCAGGCCGATCGGAACGAATGAGCGGTACTTGGCGGAGGGGTCCGTTAACATCGTATGGGTTCCTGACAGGGGCTGCCGCCGCACCCGCACGCAACTCGATCACATGCGCGGACGCAATCCGGTCAGCCGGAAGCAAAACTCAAGGGATTTTTTCAGGCGCCCGCGAAGGGGCGCGGAGGGGAGTTGTTGCGTCTAGCGACGCAGGTGCAGGCGCGCACCCAGCAGTAGGCCGCCGCGAAGGGGCAAGGCCGACATTTGCTGGGAAGTACGCATGGCTTGGAATCTAGCAGCACTGCGCGACGCATTGCAAGGCACGTATTAGAGTCATCGCCTGAAATCGAGCGGAGGAACCGGTCAACTGGCTCTGGAGCGGCCACCGCAGGTAACGCAACTGTTGTCCAAGCTACGGCTGACAGCAGCCGGACCCTGCATTGGAGTTCCGCCGAGCATCCACAGGAACCGAGGCAACGCCAGCGGGATTGAGTTGGAGTATCGAGCGAGCGGAAGAAGTGCCCGGATGAGGACTGGAATGATGGAATCTCGAATCAGCAAGTCGCTACAGCGGGCCGGGCGGCTGGCGGTCATCGTGTTGCTGGCGGCTGGTCGGCCGGAGCCGGCCGCAGCCGCGGATTTCCAGATCGTATGGGTGGTCGTCGGCGAAGCCGCCGCCTCGGACGGGCAGGAGCCGATGAGCGTCGGCCGGCATCTGTTCATGGCCGCCGATCTGGCGGCCTTCGCGCTCAAGCGCATCACCATCTCCCAGGTGGCAGTCGAGCCGGTCGTGACTCACCTGGCCGTCGGTGAGCGCTTCTGCCTCGACTCGCTGCGCTTCATCGCCTACGGTCCGGACCGTTCGATGGTCGAGCGGGCCCCTGTCTCTGTCAGCGTTCGCCAGGACTATCGCGACGGCATGGGACTGGAGCGCAGCAAGCGCAACATCTGCATGACGCCAACCATCGCTGGGGAGTACCCGATCCGCTTCACCAGCCTGGTGCCCGCGGTCGACGGCAGCACGCGCGGCGCACAGATTTTCGTTCGGGTGCGCTAGAGCTGCGAGGCGTAAGAGCATCCGAGGCGCGCCGGCGCGGTGCGCAGGCGCATCTCGACTCGCTCGGCGAGGATGCGTGCAGAGCTAGCGCTGGCCCAGCAATGCGAGCCAGTCACGTGTCTTGTCCCCGAACACGAAGAAATATGGGTTCAGCAACTCTGCCTTGAGGTTGTAGCGCAGAGGCTGGCCCTGCGCGTCAACGACTGCGCCACCCGCCGCTTCCACCACGGCATGTGCTGCTGCGGTATCCCATTCGCTGGTGGGGCCGAAGCGTGGATAAAGATCCGCGCTGCCTTCGGCGACCAGGCAGAACTTGAGCGAGCTGCCAATGCTCAGCAGCGTGTGCGGACCGAGCTTGTCCAGATACGGATCGAGCGAGCCCGCCTTGGCATGTGAGCGGCTGCCGACGATGCGCAGCGTCGGTGCCGCGGGCGCACAGACGTGAATCGGCGTCGATTCACCATTGGCGATCTGCCGGAACGCGCCCTCACCGACGATGCCCGAATAGAGAGTGTCCTTCACCGGCACATAGACCACGCCCAGGACCGGCGCATGGTTCTCGATCAGCGCAATGTTGACCGTGAACTCGCCGTTGCGGGAAATGAATTCCTTGGTGCCATCCAGCGGATCCACCAGCCAGTAACGCTGCCAGCTGCGGCGTTCCTCGAACGGGATGTCACTCGCTTCTTCCGACAGCACCGGAATCTGCGGCGTCAGCGCATGGAGCCCTTCCACGATCGTCCGATGCGCACGCAGGTCAGCCTGTGTCAGTGGCGACTGGTCAGCTTTGCTGCTGATATCGAAGTCGCGCGCATACACGTCGAGAATCTCTGCGCCCGCACGCTTCGCGACATCCGCGACAGACGGCAAAAGCGAGCGCAGCGTCGTGCTCATAGCCCGGACAGTTCGTCGGCCGGATACAGCATGCCCGCGTTGCGCAGCGCCGTCAGAATCTGCTCCGCCGCTTCCTCAGGGGAGTACAGCGCGGTCTGCAGGTGAATTTCGGCCTTTTCCGGCGGCTCGTACGGCGAATCGATGCCGGTGAAGTTCTTCAGCTCGCCGCGCCTCGCCTTCTTGTACAGGCCTTTCGGATCGCGCTTCTCTGCTTCCGCCAGCGGCGTATCGACGAAGACTTCGAAGAACTCGCCCGGCTGCGTCAGCTCGCGCGCCAGGCGCCGTTCCGAGCGGAACGGCGAAATGAATGACACCAGCACGATCAGGCCGGCATCGACCATCAGCCTTGATACTTCCGCGACGCGGCGAATGTTCTCGACGCGGTCCGCGTCGGTGAAGCCCAGGTCCTTGTTGAGCCCGTGGCGCACGTTGTCGCCATCGAGCGTGTAAGTGTGCCGGCCGATGGCGTGCAGGCGTTTCTCGACCAGATTGGCCACCGTCGACTTGCCCGCGCCTGACAGACCCGTGAACCACAGCACGCAGGCCTTCTGGCCCTTGAGCGAGGCGCGCGCGTACTTGTTGACGTCGAGCGCCTGCCAGTGAATGTTCTCCGCGCGGCGCAGTGCAAAGTTGAGCAGCCCGGCGCCGACCGTGTCGTTCGACAGCTTGTCGATCAGGATGAAGCCGCCCATCTCGCGATTTTCGGTGTAGGGATCGAACGCGATCGGGCGGTCCAGGCTCAGGTTGCACACGCCGATCTCGTTGAGCTCCAGCTGCTTGGCCGCCAGGTGCTCGAGCGTGTTCACGTTCACCTTGTACTTGGGCGTGGTGATGCTGCCGGTGACGGTGCTGGTGCCGAGCTTGATGATGTAGGGGCGGCCCGGCAGCATCGGCTCGTCGTGCATCCAGATGATGGTGGCCTGGAACTGGTCGGCAACGCTGGCCGGCGCGGCCGCCGCGGTGAGCACGTCGCCGCGGCTGATGTCGATTTCGTCGGTGAGCGTCAGCGTGATGGACTGGCCGGCAACGGCCTGCTCCAGATCGCCGTCGTGAGTCACGATGCGCGCCACGCGGCTCTGTCGCCCGGACGGCAATACCCGTACGGCATCGCCTTGGCGGATCGTGCCGCTGGCGATGGTGCCGGCGAAGCCGCGGAAATCATGATTCGGCCGGTTCACCCATTGCACCGGTAGCCGGAAAGGCCGGGCCTGCAGGTCATCATCGATCTCGACCGACTCGAGATGGCTCATCAGTGTCGGCCCGTCGTACCAGCGCGTGCGCGCGCTGCGCTCCAGAATGTTGTCGCCTTTCAGCGCCGCCAGCGGAATCGGCACGATGTTCTCGAGGCCGATCTGCTGCGCGAACTCGCGGTACTCGGTCACGATGGCGTCGTAGATGTCCTTGGAGAAATCCACCAGGTCCATCTTGTTGATGGCCAGCACCACGTGGCGGATGCCCAGCAGCGAGACGATGTAGCTGTGCCGACGCGTCTGCGTAAGCACGCCCTTGCGTGCATCGATCAGGATCACCGCCACGTCCGCGGTCGACGCACCGGTGACCATGTTGCGCGTGTACTGCTCGTGGCCCGGCGTATCGGCGACGATGAACTTGCGGCGCTCGGTGGAAAAGAAGCGGTAGGCCACGTCGATGGTGATGCCCTGCTCGCGCTCGGCCGCCAGTCCATCCACCAGCAATGCGAAATCCAGGTCCCCGCCCTGCGTGCCGACCTTCTTGGAGTCCGCTTCCAGCGCCGCCAACTGGTCCTCGAAAACCATTTTCGACTCGTACAGCAGCCGGCCGATCAGCGTCGACTTGCCGTCGTCCACGCTGCCGCAGGTGATGAAGCGCAGCAGGCTCTTGCGCTCGTGCGCGGCCAGGTAGGCCTGGATGTCGGTTGCGATCAGTTCGGATTTGTGAGCCATGACGAGCGCCTAGAAATAGCCTTCCTGCTTCTTTTTCTCCATGGACGCGGCGCTGTCATGGTCGATCATGCGGCCCTGGCGCTCGGAACTCGTGGTGAGCAGCATTTCCTGGATGATCGCCGGCAGCGTGTCGGCGTGGCTCTCGATCGCGCCGGTGAGCGGATAGCAGCCCAGCGTGCGAAAGCGTACCGATTTCATTTCCGGCTGCTCGCCGGGCGCCAGCGGCATGCGTTCGTCGTCCACCATGATCAGCGTGCCGTCACGCTGGACCACCGGCCGCGGCTTGGAGAAATACAGCGGCACGATCGGAATCTGCTCGAGATAGATGTATTGCCAGATGTCGAGCTCGGTCCAGTTCGACAAGGGGAACACGCGCAGGCTCTCGCCTTTGTTCTTGCGCGCGTTGTACTGACGCCAGAGCTCCGGGCGCTGACGCTTGGGATCCCAGCGATGCTGCGCCGAGCGGAAGGAGAAGACACGTTCCTTGGCGCGCGACTTCTCTTCGTCGCGGCGGGCGCCGCCAAAGGCGGCATCGAAACCATACTTGTCCAGCGCCTGTTTCAGGGCCTGGGTCTTCATCACGTCGGTGTGCACGCCCGAGCCATGGGTGAACGGATTGATGCCGCGCGCCACGCCTTCCTGGTTGATGTGGACCAGCAGCTCCAACCCCAGCTTCTGCGTCGTCTGGTCGCGAAAGGCGATCATTTCGCGGAATTTCCAGGTGGTGTCGACGTGCAGCAGCGGGAACGGCGGCTTGGCCGGGTAGAAGGCCTTCATCGCCAGGTGCAGCATCACCGCGCTGTCCTTGCCGATGGAGTAGAGCATCACCGGCCGTGCGCATTCGGCGACGACTTCGCGCAGGATATGGATGCTTTCGGCCTCCAGTCGCTGGAGATGGGTCAGCCGGGTCATGATCTTGGATCGGTTCCTTAAGCCTTGCCGACCGGGGCGGTCCGCGGGTGCCAACGCCCGTGGTGACAGCCAGGTCACAGGGGCAGCGATTGTGCGTGAACCCCGAGTCATTGCATATCGCCACTGGTGCGCGGCGCGACACGGAACGTTATAAGGCCGTGCCTGCGGGGCACAGGGTGCGCCGTTTTTCGCATACCTGTGATTCGGAACCGGCGATTAACGATCCGTAACACTTCTTTTCGTCCCGCAGTGCCGAACTTGTTCATGATGCGAGCGCACTAAGACGGTCCGGAACGCCGCCCGACGGCGCCTTCGAGGAGTGACTTGTTGTTGGATCTGCCTGCCTCTGTTTCACGACTTTGCCGCGCCGGGCGGCCCGGGGCGCGTTCCGGTCGGATCGGCGTGCTGGCCTTGAGCTGCCTGCTGGGTGCCTGTGCGGTCGGCCCGGATTACCGCCCGCCGCAGGAGCCGGTGCCGGATGAGTGGCATTCGATGCCCGCGACCGGGGTCCAGGCCGACAGCCCCGAGTCGCCCACCCTGGCGAGCTGGTGGACGGTCCTCAACGATTCCACCCTGAACGATCTGGTGCAGCAGGCGCTGGCGCAGAACAAGACCGTCAAGCAGGCAATGGCGCGAGTGGTCGAGTCGCGCGCGCGCCGCGGAATCACTGTGGCGGGCTTCTGGCCCACCCTCGGTTCTTCCGTCAGCGGCAGCCGTTCGGACTCCGATGTTTCGCTCGAACCCAGGGAAAGCTACCAGGCCGGCCTGGACGCCGGCTGGGAAATCGACCTGTTCGGCGGACAACGCCGCTCGCTCGAGGCTTCCACCGCACAGCTCGCCGCGAGCGAGGCCGATCTGCGCGACGTGCTGGTGACGCTGCTGGGCGACGTGACGCTGAGTTACGTCGACGTGCGCACCAGTCAGTCCCGGCTGGGCTACGCGGAGCGCAATCTCGAATCGCAGCGCGAGGTGGTGGATATTGCTACGTGGCGCGCCGAAGCCGGTCTGGCGACGGTGCTGGACGTGGAGCAAGCCAAGAGCAGCTACGCACAGACGCAGGCCGGAATCCCGGTACTGGAATCCAACCTGGCGGCGGCGAAGAACCGTCTGGCGGTGCTGACGGGTCAAACGCCCGGCGCGCTGGATGCGGAGCTGAGCGAGCGCAAGCCCGTTCCGGTCGCTCCGGCGCAGATCGTGTCCAGCGTACCGGCGGACGTGATGCGGCGGCGTCCCGACATTCGCGCCGCGGAGCGAAGACTGGCGGCGCAAACGGCGCAGGTGGGTGTCGCCACCGCCGAGCTGTATCCGAGCCTGTCGCTCAGCGGGTCCATCGGCATCGCATCCACCGTCGCCGCCGACCTGTTCTCGGATGGCACGAACTCGAACCGTTACGGCCTGACCCTGAACATGCCGATCTTCCGCGCTGGCGCCTTGCGCCAGAACATCAAGGCGCAGAACGCGCTGGTCGACCAGGCGCTGGCGACTTACGAATCGACCGTCCTGGCGGCTTACGAGGAGGTCGAAAATTCGCTGACTGCCTGGGCCAACGAACAACGCCGCCACGCCTCGCTGGTGGATGCGGCGGCCAGCGCACGGCAAGCAAGCGAGCTGGCGCTGGTGCAGTACAACGCAGGCATCGTGGATTTCCAAACCGTGCTCACGGCGGATCGCCAGCTGATCTCCAGCGAAGATGCGCTGGCGCTCAGCGACGGTGAGCTCACTTCCAACCTGGTTCGGCTTTACAAGGCGCTGGGTGGCGGCTGGTCGGTGTTTCCGGCGAGCCTGACCGCGGGCGGACAATAGAGAAACATGGACAACGCAACCCGTCATGACACCGTGGCCGATGCGGCCGACGTGGCGCAAGCCCTGGGCGATATCGGAACGCGGGCTCCGGCGCCGTGGAAGCGCTGGATCAAATGGGCCGTGCTCGCGCTCATCATCCTCGCAGTAGCGGTGTTCTGGCTGAAGAGCAACAGCGCCGGCACCGTTCAATACGTCACCCAGGAAGTCACGCAGGGCGACCTGGTGGTCACGGTCACGGCCACCGGCAATCTGGAGCCGCGCAATCAGGTCGACATCGGCGTCGAGCTGTCCGGCACCATCCGCGACGTGAATGTCGATGTGAACGACGTCGTGAAGGCCGGCCAGCTGCTGGCCGTGCTCGATACCACGCGCTTGCAGGCGCAGGTGCTGCAGGCGCAGAGCTCGCTTGCATCAGCCCAAGCACGTGTGGCGCAAAGCGATGCGAGCGCGAAAGAGGCCAAAGCGAACTATCAACGGCTGCTGAAGGTCCGCGAGCTGAGCAACAACAAGCTGCCCTCGCAGCAGGATCTGGATGTGGCCGAGGCGACGATGGCACGTGCCGATGCGGATGCGGCTGCATCACGGGCCGCGGCAGCGCAGGCGCGAGCCAGCCTGGAAACCGTGCAGACCGATCTGAGCAAGGCCGAGATCCGCTCGCCCATCAACGGCGTGGTGCTGGTGCGCTCGGTCGAGCCCGGCCAGACGGTGGCCTCCTCCCTGCAGGCGCCGGTGCTGTTCACGCTCGCCGAAGACTTGAAGAAGATGGAACTGCACGTGGCGGTCGACGAAGCCGACGTCGGTTCGGTGGAGGTCGGCCAGAAGGCCACCTTTACCGTCGATGCGTATCCGAGCCGACGCTTCTCGGCGCGCATCACGCAGGTACACCTCGCCTCCA